>JBDKUX010000046.1:0-16660 GCA_039679455.1 Smithella sp.
GAACTGGTCAATCTTATTAATTGGGCCAGACAAAAAAATATAGCTCTTACTCCGCGGGCAAAAGCTTCTTCCGGCTATGGCGGAGTCCTGCCTGTCAAACAAGGGATTGTTGTTGATTTCTTCCGTCTGAATAAAATTTTATCTATCAATAAGGAAGACCAGTCAGTCACCTGTCAGGCAGGCGTTGTCTGGGAAAAAGTAGATGCCGCATTAGCTAAAGAGGGACTCACGGTAAACCTTTATCCGTCGAGCTACCCTGGTTCGACCGTCGGCGGCTGGCTGGCACAAGGTGGAGCGGGTTTTGGTTCCTATCAATACGGCTGGTTTCGCGAAAATATAGTTTCTGTCCGTGTCGCTCTGCCTGATGGTTCGGTGCGCATTTTCTCCGGCAATGATCTTGACCTGATTGCCGATATGGAAGGCACCACCGGTTTCATCATCGACTTAACCATGAAAGTCCAACCGAAAGAGGACCTCGATATTATTGCAATCGGTTGTCCGGATGCGACAGACCTCCAACGAATTGTGGAGGATATGGTTAAAGTGCATTTGCCGTTATGGTCCCTCATCTTCATCAATCCCCGGATGGCCGAAATGAAAAACCGTTCGCCGTTGATGGAACACAATGGTCATCCTATCGAAGAAAGGGTACTGTTGCCTGCTTCCTATATTGCCACAATAGCTTTTCACAAAAAAGACGCGGCATTGGTCCATGGAAAACTGCAAGACATATTGCACCGTTGCCAAGGTGAAATATTAAGTGAGCGCATAGCCGAACACGAATGGAAAAATCGTTTCAAAATTATGGTCGTCAAACGGCTTGGCCCCAGTCTGGTGCCCGCTGAAGTCGTTATTCCGCTTTCCCGATTGGGCCATTTCATGTCGGAAGTGGAAAATAAAATTCATCAACCCGTTGTTAAGGAAGGGACGGTTATCCGCAAAGGTAGAGATGGAAAACCGGAAGTTGTTATTTTGGGATTTATTCCCGCGGATCAGCGTAAATTCAGCTATAATTTTGTTTTCAGTCTTTCTTTATCCATTATGAAAATTGCTGAAGCCAACGGCGGCCGAGCATATTCTACCGGTTTATATTTCAAATCCAAAGCCAAAAAAGTACTGGGGGCCGAACGGGTAGCGAGGTTAAAAGCTTTTAAAAATCAGATTGATAAAAAGAGTATTTTCAATCCGGGAAAAGTGATTGGCTATAGCCTAATGGACAACGCCATGAGCTTGGGTTCAGCTTTTGAGCCGCTGATTCGGCCTTTCGGAAATTATGTCATCCCGCATATCGGAGAAAGAAAAAGTTATCCTTTAACTGATATCCCTCCGGATATTGCATGGTATGCTTACAGTTGTTCTCAGTGCGGCTATTGTGTGGAGGAGTGCGATCAATTTTACGGCCGCGGCTGGGAAAGCCAGAGTCCTCGCGGCAAGTGGTATTGGCTTAGGGAATATCTGGAAGGAAGAGCAAAATGGAATCAGGCGCAGGTTGATACTTTTTTGGTCTGCACAACCTGCGAGCTCTGCAATTTACGTTGTTCCGCGGCGCTGCCCATAGAGCCGTCCTGGATGAAACTGCGCGGTCAGTTGATTAATCAGGAAAAGCGGATGACGTTCCCACCTTTTGAAATGATGGCTGAAGCGCTCCGTGCCGAAGGCAACATCTGGGCGTGGTACCGTAAAAACAGGGCAGACTGGTTTCCCGAAGACCTGAAGGACAAACATGGACCGGGACGCAAAGCACCGGCCATGTATTTTGCCGGATGTACGGCAAGCTATGTGGAACACGATATTGCCATAGCGGCTGTAAGATTGCTCGACAGAGCGGGGGTGGATTTTACTTATGCCGGTGAGCCGGAAAATTGTTGCGGCACCCCTATGCTGGTGGCCGGTAAATGGGACCTATTTGCAGATATTATGCGTAAAAACATTGAGGTTATAAAACAAACCGGGGCGGAGACGGTTATTGCCTCCTGTCCGGCCTGCGACATGATGTGGCGTAATGTCTATCCCGAATGGGCCGGGAAATTGGGAATAGAATACAATATTACGGCAAAACATTACTCCGAAGTTATCGCCGAAAAAATTAAATCCGGCAAATTCACTTTTCCGGCAAATAATATGCTGCCGACGAAGGTAACCTGGCATGACTCCTGTCATATAGGGAGGGCTTCCGGTGTTTATGAGCCCCCCCGCGATTTGATCAAAGCGATTCCCAATGTGGAATTTGTGGAAATGGAACATAATCGTGAGAATGCTCATTGCTGCGGCAGTGTGCTGACCCTCATTAAAGATCCTCCTATCGCTGCAGATATTGGTAAAACAAGAATTGACGAGGCGATTGATATTGGAGCCGAAAAAGTCCTGGCTTTATGTCCATGCTGCCAGGTTCAATTGCGCATTGCCGTAAAAAAGAAAAAACTGCCGGTGGAAGTTGTAGATTTAGCTCATCTGGCTGGGAATGCCCTTGGCTATCAATTCCCTGATCCTAATCCTGAGGTCCACAGCCAGTGGGGTGTTTTTGACGCCTTTATATCACTGATGACGCCGCAGGGTTTCGCCAATTTAATGGGGACAATGTGGCCGCAACTGATCGATGCCATGCCCTTTGGCCTGGGGACGATGATGCGGGCCATGGGCAAGATTCCCGGTGTCCTCAATTTAATGAAACCCATGTTCCCAATTTTGTTCCCCAGGCTTCTGCCGATGATGTTGCCGAAGGTCATGCCGGTCATGCTGGATAAGGTTGCCGCCCAGATTCCCATGCCCGATTACATGTGCGAACAGATGCCGGAGATGATGCCCAAAGTCATGAACAACCTGCTGCCGCATATGATCGGCGATGTTGTGCCACTGGTAACCCAGCCGATGATTGATTATCTGACAGGCAAAACAAAATAATTGTTCGCAGCAGCGACTTGACGTCATGCATGGTCTGCCGAAAAGGTAGTTCCTAGATTCTATGAAGAGGCTTTGATTCCATAGAAGGCGAATCCATGTTTCCGATAAGAGACACAGTACCAAATAGAACATTTCCTTTAATAACATGGTTACTGATAATCCTGTGCGGGCTTGTCTTCCTGCTTGAAACTACCTTGCCACCGGAACTTCTTGGGGAGTTCACTTATTATTTTGGGATTGTTCCTATTGAATATACTAAACAACACCGTCATAGTCTTCCCCTCAGCGATTACCTGTCCTTCCTTAGCACCATGTTTCTGCACGGTGGATGGTTGCATTTTCTCGGTAATATGTGGTTTCTCAAAGTCTTTGGCAGCAAGGTGGAAGATCGAATGGGACATGGTCGATTTTTTATGTTCTACTTGATCGTCGGGGTGCTGGCCAGCATATTTTATATTTACTTCAGCCCGCGATCGTCAATGCCCGTGATTGGGGCATCGGGTGCAATCGCCGGGGTCATGGGGGCATACTTTGTCTTGTTTCCAAGAGCAAAAATCCTCACTTTTATCCCGATTTTTATTATCCCGTTGTTTATAGATATTCCTGCAGTCTTTTTTTGGGGGTGGTGGTTCCTGCTACAGCTGTTTTCAGGGACGGTTGCTCAAGTATTACCCTCATCCGGTGGAGGAGTGGCCTGGTGGGGACATATTGGTGGCTTTATTGCCGGTGTTTTGCTCGTGACTATTTTCAAGAAACACTAAAATGGATAAAATTATCTTGACACACAAGACCTTGCCTTCTATACTTTAATTATAAAAATTGATTATTATCAATTACTTATCAATTCAAACAGATTTTCCGGTTCCAGATACTCGGCAAAGCCGATTTAGCGGTTTTCAACAACATCGTCGCACAAAAGGTATTTTATGGAGCTTCTCGCCTTTCGTTTTACGAAATTCGGCCGGAGCGTATTCAACATAAGGAGGATACAACCATGGAAAGAACTTTTGTAAAGCACTACGAAAAAATCAAAAAAATTTATGTCATGAGTGAAAGCGGTGGGATCAGATCTGAAGGCGATACGTTTCATCGCAGGAAGGGATTGCGGAAGTTTCTTGCCGGATGGCTCCTTTTGGGATTACCTGCCTTTCTGCTGATTTTCCCTCTTTCGGCATCCGCCCACTCACCAAGTGACGTGCAATTGGCATATAATGACAAGGAGCAAATGCTTCAAGTCACCATCACTCACGGTTCTTACTTCCCGAACTCGCATTATGTTAAGAAGGTGGAAATTCAGAAGAACTCTGAAAACCCCTTTGTCTATGAATACGACTCACAGCCGAATAAAGATACTTTCACTTATACATACAAACTTCCTTTAATGGACGGTGACCGTGTAGAAGTCAAGGCAAGCTGCAATCTTTTCGGATCCAAATCCAGCTCGCTGACCGTTGCCAAACCGGCAACTAAATGAGAAACAAGCAATAGAGCGTAATGAATTTCTTCTATCTTCACGCAGGATTCATGCTTGCCGCAACGATATTTTTACTTGCTGGTTTGACAGTAGCCATGGCGTTGCGGCATAAACACTGGTGGCTGAAGGCGCATCAAGGCACGGCTTTGACGGGCACCGCATTCATGGCTGCTGGCTTCGCATTTGCTATCCTGTTCGGCTCCGTATCCGGAAATCCGCATTTCGCCCTTCCTCATACCTGGCTGGGTGCGGTGACCCTGTCAGGCATAATTTTAACACCAGCTTTAGGATTTTCACAGTTTCGCTTTCCGACCCATGTCAAAGTAATAAGGCAATTTCATCGATGGTCGGAACGCCTGACTATCATCATGGTTATGATCACGATCCTTTTCGGAGCAATACTTATCGGCATCCTTTGAAAGGAGATTAAAAGCTATGAACGAAAAATTACGAAGAAAAAATCAGGAAAATTCCCGTCATTTATTATTTCGTTCGGAATCATATGCACCGCTGGACCGGGGCCGCAGCCGAAGGCACAAGGAAGATAGCCGATATCGGGGGCGTAACGCAGCATGTACGAAAAATTCTGACAGCGGAGGTGCTTAAAAATGAACAACAGCAATCAGAAAAAGGAAAAAAACACAAGAACCGGAAAAGAAAGTGAAAGTCTCGCCGATTTCATGGCAGAGTTAAAGACTTCAGCCGACGGTCTTGCCGAGGCGGAGGCAAAGCAACGGTTGACGCAATTCGGTTTCAACGAACTGGCGGAGAAAAAGCACAACCCCGTTTTTGAGTTTATTTCGCACTTCTGGGGACCGATACCATGGATGATCGAAGCCGCTGCAGTTCTCTCTGCATTGGTACAACACTGGGCTGACTTTTTTATTATCCTTACCTTACTGATTGCAAACGCGGTTATCGGTTTCTGGGAAGAATTTCAGGCCGGCAATGCCATTGCTGCCCTCAAGGCAAATCTTGCCCTCAAGGCAAGGGTTAAACGGGATGGCGTCTGGAGAGAGATCGCCGCGCGGGAATTAGTCCCGGGTGATCTTATCCGCCTGCGCCTCGGTGACATCGTGCCGGCGGATGCCCGATTGCTGGAAGGCGACTCTGTTGAGGTGGACCAGTCGGCGTTAACCGGTGAATCCCTTCCTGTTGCCCGCAAATCCGGTGAGGCGGTATATTCCGGCTCAATACTCAGAATGGGAGAAATTGATGCCTTAGTTTCGGCAACAGGCAAGTCAACGTACTTTGGGAAAACAGCGCAGTTAGTGGAATCGGCCCACACGGTCAGCCATTTCCAGAAAGCCGTCCTCAAAATCGGAGATTACCTGATTGTCATTGCTATCGCGCTGGTGATCCTGATTATCACGGTGGCAATGTTCCGCGGCGACCGGTTCTCGACAACACTGCAGTTTGCGCTGGTGTTGACTGTGGCCGCCATCCCTGTGGCGATGCCCACCGTCCTGTCGGTCACCATGGCGGTCGGGGCAAAAATTCTGGCCGGGAAACAGGCCATCGTCAGCCGCTTGGTAGCCATTGAAGAACTTGCCGGTATGGATGTGCTCTGTTCGGACAAAACCGGAACACTCACGCAGAACAAACTTCGTCTTGGCGAACCGTTCTGTATCGGCGGCGTCAAGCCGGACGAGCTTATATTAGCGGCTGCACTTGCCTCACGTACGGAAGCTGCGGACGCAATTGACAAGGCAGTCCTCGATGGCCTGACCGGCAGCGATATTCTGAAAAACTATCAAATATTGCATTTCCAGCCTTTTGATCCCATCAACAAACGCACTGAAACAACATTAAAACCGCCGGACGGCAATCAATTCAAAGTCAGCAAGGGAGCTCCCCAGGTAATACTTGAGCTTGCCGACAACAGGGAACAGATCAAGACGGAGGTTGAGGAGAAAATTAACGAGTTTGCAGTCCGCGGTTTTCGCTCGCTGGGAGTTGCTCGAACAGACAGCGACGGGCACTGGCAGTTTCTTGGCGTGTTGCCGCTTTCCGATCCACCTCGTGAAGATTCGAAGGACACAATTGAGACAGCTCAGAATATGGGTGTAAGAGTGAAAATGGTCACGGGCGATCAGGTCGCCATCGGCAGGGAAATTGCAAAACAAGTCGGTTTAGGAACAAATATCCTTGATGCAGGCCTTTTTGCCCAAACGAGTCATCATGAGACGGGCCAACTGGCGGATGCGATAGAAAATGCGGACGGCTTCGCGCAGGTTTATCCCGAGCACAAATATCATATCGTTGAAGTGCTCCAGCAGCGCAATCACATTACAGGGATGACGGGTGACGGAGTAAATGATGCACCGGCTTTAAAGAAGGCTGATGCAGGCATTGCGGTTTCCGGTGCAACAGATGCGGCCCGGGCTGCCGCCGATATCGTTTTGCTGACACCGGGCCTCTCCGTCATTATTGACGCCATCCAGGAGAGCCGGAAGATTTTCCAGCGGATGAACAGTTATGCAATCTATCGGATTACCGAAACCATCCGCGTGCTTCTCTTCATGACGTTCTCGATTCTGATTTTCAACTTCTATCCCGTCACAGCAGTAATGATAGTTTTGTTGGCCCTTCTTAACGACGGAGCAATTTTGTCTATCGCCTACGACCATGTAACCTATTCCAGCCAGCCGGAAGCCTGGAACATGCATACGGTGCTGGGCATTGCAACCGTGCTGGGCGTAGCCGGAGTGGCCGCCTCATTTGGATTGTTTTATTTGGGGGAGAAGGTTTTTTACCTGAATCGCGAGATGATACAGACCCTCATGTATCTGAAACTGTCCGTTGCCGGTCATCTGACCATTTTTGTTACCCGCACCCGTGGGCCGTTCTGGTCTACACGCCCGTCGCCGATCTTATTGTTCGCCGTGGTTGGCACCCAGTTGGCGGCAACCTTTATCGCAATATACGGCTGGTTCATGCCGGCGATCGGCTGGGAGTGGGCGCTGGCGGTCTGGGGTTATGCCCTGGCCTGGTTTTTCGTAAACGATCGGATAAAACTTGTTGCATATAAAATTTTTGATAGAAATCAGCCCGTATTATCAACGCGTACAAAAAAATAGTGCAACCAAATTTCCGATTTCACGGCGATCCTTTAGCCCTGAGGCTAAGCACATTAAAAAAATTTTCATGGGTATTATATGATTAAGAAGAATCTCCAGCACGTATGCGCCGTCTGTGGAAAAACATTTTTCGGGAGAGAACTTATCCCGGGTGCGGCCGTTCGGGATGTCATTGCAAAGGAAATTGCGCACGACCATCCCAATTGGACTCCGGAAAGTTTTATCTGTCGACCTGATCTGGCAAATTATCGGATAAAATATGTCCGTCTTCTACTCGAATCAGAAAAGGGAGATATTACCAATCTTGAGCAGGATGTTCTGAATAGCATACGGGAACAGGAAATTCTGGCCAAAAATGTTGATGCGGAATTCGAAGAAAAGTGGTCATTTGGTGAAAAGATGGCCGATCGAATCGCTTCCTTCGGTGGAAGCTGGACATTTCTTATCTGTTTCGGTGCTTTTCTCGCTCTGTGGATCGTCATGAACTCGATTGTTCTTTTCGTACATCACCCGGACCCCTACCCCTTCATCCTTCTTAACCTTATCTTATCCTGCCTGGCTGCAGTTCAGGCACCGATTATCATGATGAGTCAAAACCGGCAGGAGGCGAAAGATCGACTTCGCTCGCAACATGATTACCAGGTCAACTTAAAGGCGGAACTTGAAATTCGGAACCTTAATGAAAAAATCGATCACCTCCTTTTGCATCAATGGGATCGTCTGGCACAGATTCAAGAGATTCAACTCGATCTATTATCAGAAATTGGTAAAAAAATATACCAAAGTAAAATCTTTAACATTGGAAAGGCTATTGGGAATAGCATTGCTAATCATCGCAATAAAAATGATCTTTTCTAAGTAAAGGGCTTCAAATAACTGCGATTGTCTGTCTTTTTTCAACCAGTAATTCCATTTCTAAATCAATGATGATGTCGCGGCGGCTAGGAGTAGGCGACGAGGCGTATTATACATACGTTGAGGAAGCCGCCGACGACGCCAACTAAGGGAGCGCTTGATTTGGAAATGGAATAAAATGATTGACACATAACCCGGCCATTCTTATACTTTATTAACGAGAACGCAGTATCTTATCAAGACCATGGACAGCAAGCCAAAGTTATAATTTGATGCAAATTTGACAGGCTACAAGAGGACATGGATTTATGATGGGAATTCTTAAAATAGCCTACAAGCTGCTGGTGAACGACAAAGGAAAATTTACTGCTCTATTAATCGGTATTACCTTTGCCACGTTTCTGATGACCATGATGACTTCGATGTTCTCCGGCATCCTGCATCGTTCTTCGGCAACCATCCACAACATAGGCGCCAAGGTCTGGGTAATTGATCCGGCCGTAAATACACCGGCGAACAGCATTCCCATGCCTGATTACGTGCTTGATGCGGTCAGGAGTATCGATGGCGTCAAATACGCTGTACCGCTCTATTCAGGGGGTGCACTGGTAAAGCTTCGCAATGGTACTTATCAATCGACAACAGTTATCGGACTTGATGACTCCAGTTTATATGGATGTCCCGAACTCATTGAAGGACGGATCGAAGATATCTATGCGGAAAATGCCTTCATCGTGGTTAAGGACTCAGAGTACCCCAAACTTGGCAATCCTCGCATCGGCGCGGAATTCGAGATAAACGATCACCGCGGAGTCATCGTTGGTATCGCAAAGGTCGCGACCGGCGGTCTTTTTGGCGTACCGACCCTTTATACCATTTATAACCGGGCAATCAGCTACATCCCCTCGGCAAGATTCACCGCCGCATTTATCCTGATAGAGCCCAAGAGCAGCGACGTGGTCCCCCATATAAAACAACAGGTAAAATCCCTCGGCTATGAAGCACTGACAAAAGATGAATTCACCGAGAAAACATCCAATTTCTACAAATTCCAAACCGGCGTTGGAACTAACATCCTCATCATGACACTCATAAGTTTCCTTGTCGGACTTTCCATATCGGGGCAAACTTTCTATACCTTCATACTGGAAAACATGGAAAGATTTGGGGCGTTAAAGGCGATCGGGGCAAAAGGGAAGGAACTTGTCTACATGATCCTGTTCCAGGCTGCTTTCACCTGCCTCACCGGTTATGGCCTCGGCATAGGCCTCGCCACCCTGCTGATCACTGTCGCGAAACTAAGGTTGCCGAGCTATGCAGCAATGACAAGTTGTACAGATCTCGGATTAGCCTTTGTCATGGTTGTAATAATTGCCGCCATTTCAAGTTATATCGGGGTTAGAAAAGTACTCAGGATTGAACCGTTCGACATTTTCCGGGGGTAGTATGGCGGGACTGGCTGTGCGGGCAATGGAGTTGGTCAAATGGTTCGGCGAAGGTGATGCCAAAACATTTGCCGTGAGAGAAGTAAGTTTCGACGCCTACTTTGGAGAAATGCTCTTCATCGAAGGTCCGTCGGGAAGTGGCAAAACAACTCTGCTGAGCCTTATTTCGGGGATTCTCAGGCCGAACTCGGGAACGGTAATGATTGAGAATATGAATATCTGGAAAATGACCAACGACCAGATCGCCGACTTCAGGTTGAATAAATTGGGTTTCGTGTTCCAGGATTATCACCTATTTCCACGACTGACCACAGCTGAAAACGTGGCAATCCCTCTGATTTTGAAAAAGCTCGATTGGAATAAATCCATTGACGAAGCTATGGAATATCTGGAGATCGTAGGAATAAAGGATCGGGCACATCTTCCACCGGTTAAATTGAGCGGCGGAGAGCAGCAACGGGTGGCTATTGCGCGTGCTATTGCCAGTCGTCCCGATATCCTGATCTTCGACGAACCGACCGCTTCCCTGGATGGCGACACTGGAAGGAAAATTGTTGATTTTGTTAAGAACAAGGTTCTGGATGACAAGCGTTGCATCATTGTTGTGACCCACGACAACAGGATTTTCGAATATGCCGACAGGATAATGAAAATGGAAGACGGCAGGATTACCGGCATAGAAAAACGGAGGGATCATGAGGAATAAAGTCATATTCATCCTCGCCATCCTGGGATTGGCGGCCGGTCTGGTGAGCGCTTATGTGTCAGGAATTGCGAAAAAGCCTCCGCCTCCGGCGTTCGAACCGGCCTCCAATCCTTACGGCAAAGGGATCTATGCGAATGGCATAATAGAAAGTTATCAAACAAGCGGTGCAAACATTAATATCTATCCCGAGGTTTCGGGAACGATAGCGCAAATCTTTGTTGCCGAGGGAGCAAACATAAAAAAGGGGACGCCGTTGCTCCTGATCGAAGATTCCATCCCGAGGGCAACGGTCGAACAGCAGAAGTCACAGATCGAATTAGCAAGAGCAAATCTTAAAAGCGCTCAAGACCAGCTGGACAAGCAAAAAAGATCATATGAACTGAATCCGAAATCAGTGAGCAGAAACGATCTGGATAATGCAGACAACGCGGTTAAGGTGGCCAAAGCAAATATTAAAGTAGCGGAAAAACAGTATAAACTTGCCCTGACGCAGCTCGCCAAATACACTGTAAAATCGACCGTAGATGGTACAGTCCTGTCAATCAATGCTGCGGTCGGCGGTTACATATCGGCACAGGGTACTTATGACAACTATACCCAGGGATTCGGCCCGATCATCACAATGGGAAGTGCTAATGAATATATGGGGCTCAGATGTTATATCGACGAGATACTCGTGCATAGATTGCCGCTGCCATCACCAATTAAGGCAAAAATGTTTATCCGCGGCACGGATATCAGCATTCCGGTGGAATACGTCCGGGTTCAGCCCTATGTATCACCTAAGATTGAATTGGCTAACCAAAGGACCGAGAGGGTTGATGTCCGGGTCCTGCCGGTATTTTTCCGATTCTCAAAACCGAAGAATATAAATCTTTACCCCGGTCAGTTGGTGGACGTTTATATTGCCGAAAAATAAAGAAGCCAGCGACTAATTGATCGTACTTCCGGAAAACTATCAAAGGAATGGACTATGCCGATGGATCGAGATCGAAAACCAACTAGGCCACAAGAAATTATTCTTGTGACTGTGGGCCACGTAAAAGCTGGAATCTGCGGTGTGCTTGGACTGTTTGGGGTATTGCTTTTCTGCCTTGTCGGTTGCGCGGTGGGGCCGGATTTTGTTCGGCCCACACCTCCCCCTGTCGATTCATATACCCAGGGAACAGAACCGACGGCAACTATCACTGCAGACGGTCAAACACAGCACTTCGTTAAAGGCGCAGTTATCCTTGCCGACTGGTGGCGACTGTTCAATTCCACGCAGCTCAATGCCGTCATCAGCGAGGCGATCGCCGGAAATCCGACTCTTCAGGCCGCTCAAGCCAGTCTGCGTCAAAGCCAGGAAAACCTGCGCGCGGGATACGGTGTCTTCTTTCCCCAATTTGACGCCGGCTTTGATGCCACCCGGCAGAAATACTCTCCAGCCCGTGTTGGTTCCAGTGCTGCCGGCAGTATTTTCAATCTATTCACCTTTTCAGCGACGGTGAGTTACGCCCTCGATGTCTTTGGCGGCCAGCGGAGGATGGTGGAAGGCCTACATGCCCAGGTAGACATGCAACAGGCAATGGTACGAGGCACTTACCTCACGCTGTCCGGAAACATCGTAAACACTATCATCGCCCGGGCGGCATACAGCGAACAGATCAAGGCTACCGAACAAATCATCAGTTTACAGAAGGAACAGGTTGAAATTGGCGAAGCGCAAGCACTCGCAGGTACGGCACCTTATGCGAACGTGCTCAGCATCAAGAGTCAGTTGGCCTCTTTTGAGGCATCGCTAGCGCCCCTAAAACAAAAGCTCAGCCAGACCGGACACCTCCTTGCCATCTTGGCCGGTCGTGCGCCCGCGGCATGGACTCCCCCACCAGTCGGCCTCTCCGATTTTACACTTCCGACGGAAATGCCGGTAACCATTCCTTCCGAACTGGTGCACCATCGTCCGGATATTCTGGTCAGCGAAGCGGCTCTCCACAGTGCCAGTACAGAAATTGGCGTAGCCACTGCAGCTTTGTTTCCGAACTTTACATTGAATGGCTCCTATGGACAGAGCAACTCGTCGCTGAATGACTTCTTCCGGGACAACAGTAACTTCTGGAGTCTTGGGGCAGGTGTTACTGCCCCCTTGTTTCATGGCGCAACCTTGTGGTTCAGAAGAAAAGCGGCTCTTGAAAGCTACCAGCAGGCGCTAGCTACCTATCGGCAAAACGTTCTTAGCGCTTTTGCCCAAGTTGCCGACACCTTGCGGGCCCTGGAACATGACGCGGAAGGTCTGCGCGCCCAGTCTCAAGCTCTAACAACAGCAGAAGAAGCTCTCCGGCTTATCCGGGTGAATTATCAGGCGGGTGTCGTCGGCTATTTGCAGACTATCATCGCGAATGGACAATACCATCAAGCGCAGATCGGATATCTTCAGGCAGAAGCTCAGCGCCTGCAGGACACCGTAGCTCTCTTTGTGGCTTTGGGTGGAGGGTGGAGGGGCAATGATGAGGACAATACGGATGCTGCAGCAGCAAAAGGAGGTATCCATCCACCTCCTCAGTAGAAGACCACGCAATAAGTCTCTTATACCAATTCTAAATCAAAGCACTATTTTTGTTGGCTTCGTCGTCGGCTTCCTCAACTTATGTTTAATACGCCTCGTCGCCTCCTCCTTGCCGCCGCAATATCATCTTTGATTTAGAAATAGTATCAGAAATACACCATAGCCATATTATAGTTGTTTTTCTGATTTTCTTGATTTCCACAACAAACATTTCAATTGGCAATTCGTCATCTCTTTAGTTTATTCTTGACATATACATCTGCCGTATTTATCGTATTAAAAAATATGCATGAAAGACCTGTTCTGTATTCATTTAGAAGCCTCATAGAGTTTGGTGTACCAAATATCGGCGAAAAGTTCTTACAGATGACATCGCGAAAAGGTTCAAATGTCTGCTTTATGAGAAGGCCGCTGAACATGAGTTTAAGACATCAGAATGATGAGGAGTTAAAAGTCAACCTCAAGATCAATGATCTTTTTCCGTAAAAGGGGAGGGGTTATGAAAATGGAACAGTGGGTCCGTGCCATCGCCGGCACGTTCATTCTCATATCCGTCATTCTGGGATGGTTCTATCATCCTTGCTGGTTTTTCTTTACCGCTTTTGTCGGTGCAAATCTTCTCCAGTCCGCTTTTACAAAGTGGTGTTTCATGGAAACCATCTTAGGGAAACTGGGCGTGGCGAAGAAGACATGAAGCCGGTTTCCACCGTGGATCAGCAGGCTGAATGCAGGTGACTCCTACCCTGTGAACAATGACCCGGAGGAATTCATGATCGCGTTCGTTCATTACATTCGTTGGAAAATTTATATCACAGCACCGATTCTCGGAGCATTTTTGCTGTTCATGACGGTTCCTGTCTCCGGAAATGAAAGCCTCGGGCTACGGATAACGGTTGTTGACGCCGTTCGCATCGCACTTGCCGAAAACCACGAGCTCAAGGCTATGAAAAGCGCCGTGGAGGCCCAGGGAAAGGACGTCGGCATTGCCCGCAGTTATCTCCTGCCTAGAATATTCATGGAAGAGCGGTATCTGCGGACAACAAATCCGGGATATGCTTTCATGGCCAGACTCAACCAGGAGCGGATTGAACAGCAGGATTTCAACCCCGATCTATTGAATCACCCCGACGCAATCAACGACTTCCAGTCATCTCTGACGTTTGAGCAGCCTCTGTTCGTGAAAAAGGCCTTCGTCAGTTTGGACATGGCTAAGACAGAATCCCGCGCAAAAGGAGCTGAATTCAACCGAAAGCGCGAGGATACGGCCTTCCAGGTCGTTCGGGCCTGCCTTACGATTGTCAGCGCCCGGGAACATCTCCGGGCTGTCGATCAGGGGATTGAGGATGCCCGCGAACACCACAGAATGGCCATGTCGCGTTATAAAAACGGCCTGGGCCTTTATGCTGATACGCTCCGCACCTCCACGGCCTTGACAGAGGCCCGACAGAAAAGAAACGTTGCGGAAAAGAATCTCAAACTGGCCGAGCGCGGCTTGGGCCTGATGCTGGCAATGACGGAATCGGTTAGCGTGGAGGACGAAACCCTCGATCTGCGCCTGAGAGATCTGTCCTATTATGTAAAATGCGCCGAATCCCGGAGCGATCTGCTGGCAGCCGGGCTGCGGGAAGAAAACTCCAGGCACAACATACGCCTGGCCGAGGCAGGCTATTATCCATATATCGGCGTGGGCGGTACATATCAGCTCAATGACCATAGCCAGCCTTTTGGTTCCGAAGGAACAAACTGGCAGGTGGCGGCCTTCCTGCGCTGGGACCTGTTTGACGGGGCGAAGAGCGCATACGAACGGGCGAAAGCAAAGCACCTTTCTTCCCAGGCGAGGGAGTATGTCTCCGCCTTGAAGAAAGGAGTCGATTACCGGATCTATGAGGCCTATCTGAATGCCGAGCAGGCCGCGAAAAATGCAGAACTAACCCGGGAAGCTTTGCAAACGTCCAAGGAGGGGACGCGCCTGGTGAAGGTGCGTTACGCAAACGGCCTTTCGTCCTTGGCTGAACTCCTCAATGCCCAGTCCAGTCTGGAACAGGCACGCGCCGGGGTAGTGGAGCGCGAAAATGATTATAAAATCGCCCTGGCCACGCTGAGTCATGAAAGCGGGACGATCCTCCAGGATCTGAAAATCGATTAACCAAATGGGGAAACACGCAATGGATAATCTCGGAATGCATAAACGGATTGTTTTGGGGGCTGCCATGGTCCTCGCAATATTGATGACGGCATGCTGCCAGGGAAAGTCGGATAAAAGTGAGGTCAAACGCCCGGCTGTGTCCGGCGTTACTGTCGTCGCCGTTACAAAGGCGGTGGTTGATGAAATAGTGGAGACCACAGGAATCGTCCGTTCCGACCGGACAAGCATGGTTGCCTCCCGGGCCATGGGAGTTGTCAACTCCATTCTTGTGCGCGAGGGTGATTCAGTGACGGCGGGACAGCTTCTCCTGACCATCGATGACCGGGACACGGCACAGCGGGTCAAAGGAGCGGCCATGACCGTGGAGGCGGCAAAACAGAATCGAGACCTTGCGGAGAAAACCTGGAAGCGATACAAAAACCTCTATGAAGATAATGCTCTGACACGCCAGGAGATGGATCAGGTGGAGACGCAGAAGAAGGTCGCCGTGGCGGAATACGAGCGGTCCAAAGCCATGGCGGAAGAGGCCCGAACCTATCAGACCTATACCCGGGTAACGGCCCCCGTCTCCGGACGGGTGACGGAAAAGCGCATTGAAGTGGGAAGCATGGCCTTCCCCGGAATGCCGCTTCTGGTGATTGAGGGGGGCGGCGGTTTTCATATTGAGGCTGCTGTCGATGAAAGTCTCCAGAACAGGGTCAAAACAGGAATGGCCGTCGAGGTGACGATCGATACGTTGAACCGGCTCTATACGGGCAGGGTCCGGGAGGTCATCCCCGCCGTCGATCCTCTTTCCCGGACATTTAAAATCAAAGTGAAAATCCAGGAGAATCTTCCCCAAAGCGGACTCTTTGCCCGGGTGCGCATTCCTGTAAGTAAAAAGGAGGCGATTCTTGTTCCGGAAAGCGTCATCGTCCGCAAAGGTCAACTCACGGGTGTGTATACCGTGGACAATCAGGGGGTGATTGCCTACCGCCTCATCCGTTCAGGAATTTCCCATGCCGCGGGAACGGAAATCCTTTCCGGACTTTCAGTGCAAGACCGGATTATTGTGCAAGGAATTGAACGGGCCGTCGACGGGGGTGTCATTTCCGGAGGACCGGCAAAATGAAAGGGATCGGGATTTCCGGTAAAATCGCCCATGCCTTTATCCGTTCGAAGCTAACGCCGCTTCTCGTTGTTGCCGCTCTTCTTCTTGGCGTCTTTGCCGTCATCGTGACTTCCCGGGAGGAGGAGCCACAGATCAACGTTCCCATGATTGATGTCTTTGTTTCCTATCAGGGGGCCACACCGAAAGAAGTGGAGGAACGTGTGACAGTCCCCATGGAGAAACTCCTGTGGGAAATCAAGGGGGTGGAATACGTCTATTCCATTGTCCGGCCCGGCTTCAACATAACTATCGTCCGCTTCTATGTTGGCGAAAATATGGAAGAAAGCCTGATCAAGCTTTACAACAAGCTGTGGTCCAACTATGACATCATCCCGCCGGGGGTTTCCCGGCCTCTGGT
>JBDKUX010000047.1:0-5399 GCA_039679455.1 Smithella sp.
GAAGTTAAACGATTTGAGCCGTAAAATTCTGCAAGCGCAGATGGATGTCCTGTTGACAAGGCCCGTGGAATTTGAAAAGAAGTTCGAAAGCATAGCTGCGCTTCCCCAAAAACAAGCGGCAGCCGACAGACTTTTCGAACAGCTGCGAGTATTGCGAAAGAAGCTGGCGGATGAAAATAATGTCCCGGCTTATGTTGTGTTTTCCGACAAGACATTATTGGAAATGGCGGCGGTCCGGCCCCGGGATGCTATTGAAATGCGTGGCATCAGCGGAGTCGGGGAACATAAACTGAATCTCTATGGCGAGGAGTTTTTGCATGAAATCAGACTTTATGAAAATAGAACTTGAAGATGTAAGAGTAACGGGCAGCAATTTAATTCGGCCTGCAGGCGTCGTGGTCGCTGATAATGGGGCTATTTATGCAACAGATGCCAAGGGATGCTGTTCCCGAACCAATAAAGATGCTACTGCGTTTTTCGGAACATTAGGCGGAACGCCGAGCGGGCTGTGCCTCGACAAGAAAGGAAACTGCATTATAGCAAATGTCGGCAATGGGCAGGTTCAATTGTTGTCGCCGGACGGCACTCAACAGGTGTTGCTGGATGGTGATCAGGGCTCCCGGATGTATATTCCCAATTATCCCTTTCTTGATTTTCGCGGGCGTCTCTGGATATCCTGTTCAGTGGATGACTTCGATGCAGATTCTTCCAGGCAACCGGGCTCTGACGGCTGTCTTATCCTGATTGATAATGATAAAGAGCCACAGATTGTCGTTGAAGGTATTTTCTTCCCCAACGGCATCGCTCTGGATAAAGACCAAAAGTTTATTTATGTAGCCGAGATGATGCTGAGACGCATCATACGTTTTCCCATAAATGAGGATAGCTCTCTAGGAGCCGGAGAGGTTTACGGACCGGAAGTTCTTGGTCACCAGGCTTTCCCTATGGGAATTGCTTTTGATGAGGCCGGGAATCTCTGGATTACCTTTCCTACAACTAATTCCATAGGTTTTATTAATCCTGCCGGAAACCTGGAAATATATCTGGAAGACCCGCAAGGACTGGTTCTGCAAAAACCGGCCGACATCTGCTTTGGCGGGAAAGACAGGAAGATAGCCTTTATCGGCAGCATGGGCAGTAATAAAATTCCCTGCTTTGCCGTTCCATACCCCGGTCTCAGATTAGTTCATCAGGCTAGCGGATTATCTTGAATACTGGATTGCCGGATCAAGTCCGAAAGTGGCAAAACCGAAGAATATTTGCATAGGCAAGGGTTTCCCAATCCCTTGCCTATCTTTATTCCCGTTATTCCAATTCAAAATCAAGCTCAGGGCAGGCCTTTTAAACCTTAAATATGCCGCCTTCGTATATGACCATTTTCTTACCGTCCGTCAGATGAGCCGTCACCGTTTTTTGTTCGGTATTTACAAGATCCCAGTGGAGAGCCGAGTCGTTAAAGCCCAGTTTTTTCTTGAGCGCCGGGGTTAGCTTTGCCGGGTCGCCGCTGTAGGTGTCGCTATAGGATGAACCGAGCGCGATGTGGCAGTTTCCATTTTTTCCCCCGAAATTTTCATCGAAAAGGGTCTCGGCCATGAAACGGTCGATCCGGGAAAAACGCTTGTCCGTAAGAGAAAATTCTCCTACCTGCTTTGCACCAATGTCCATCGCCAGCTGTTTCTTCACAAAATCCTCGCCGACTTTTGCTTCAATCTTCACAGCTTTTCCTTTGGCAAACGTGATGCGGACATCTTCGATGTAATTGCCGCTGCGGAAGGAGGGGAGATTCGCATAATAGATTCCTTCCGTCCCGCGCCAGTCGGGGGAGACAAAGATCTCGAAACTGGGTATGTTGTGGCCGGAGACGCCGACCCATTTGCGCATGTCGCCGGGAGTTATGCGTAAATCCAGATTAGCCGACTCCATATGGAAATATTTGACTTTCAGGGAACTGAGCCTGCTTTTAATGGCTGTGACTTCTTTGTGAATCTGCTGCCATTCGGTGATGGGATCATCGCAATCAAGATAACAGCCTTTAATTACTTGCGCCGTGTATTGCTTTAAAGACATTTTGGCCTGACGGGCCAGTTCCTGCGTGGGGACTATGCAAAGCGTCCAGGCATACTTGCGCAGTTCTTCGCGCTTGTCGAGAATATCCTTTAATGGCTTGCGGGAAACAATAGCCTTGCCTATCCTGGCCGGATCGACGTCCTTGAGGTGGGTGAGCGACTCCGGTGCATGCAGGTAAATTCTGCCGTTGATGTTTTTGTAAAGTTCCTCGTCGCCGGGGGCGATAAAGGTTAGCTGCCCGGGGTTGGCCTTTTGATAAAAGTTCAGTTCCATATTGCAGGTGGAAGCCATGCGCTGCACCGGCCGCATGCCGAGATCAAGGAGCCGCGCGTACAGGATTTCCGCCAGTCTCAAGGCGGCGAGATCGTACTGGATAAGCACGATTTCATTTTTTTTCATCGCGACTTTCCTCGCCGTCTTCAACCCCCACAAAAGTACATCCGCATATTTTTCAAGATTATTTTCGGTAAGCATTTTTTTATATCCCTTCAGTGTAATGTCTTGAATTTGAAAGGACAATAAGCCCAAAGTATAGGTAATGTCAATGATTATTGACATTACCCGATATATAAAAAAATATGCCCGAAACAGTTTGGCGCTTATTGATCTTATGTGTGGAAAGGGGATCATTTCCTTCTTTTGCCCTTGCCGTGGTTCCTATGCAAATATGAAATGAGCTTGCCTAAAAAGATTATGAAAGGTAATAGGAAATAAAAAATACAACTTGGTATGAGATTCACTGGGGTCGGCATGCGAAAGTTAACATCATATCTCCTATTGCTGGGTATTATTTTTCTGGTGCCTGCATTTGCCTGGTCATGGAATGATTCATCAAAAAAAATTCTCGAAGACCTGCTGATTGCTGAAGGAATTGAAAAGGCGCAGGCGCAAAAAATTATGCGTGACCCCCGTCTGTCCGTCCGTCCCGGATTTGTCATTAAAAACCTTTTCTGTTCCAGTCCCCGGGGAACGGCGCAAAGGCCGGACATTATGCAGATCAGCACCAGGCAAATTGCGCTGGGTAAGACATTCATGAAGAAGCATGCAACAAGTTTGTCAGCCGTGGAAAAAAGTTTTGGGACGTCATCCCGGATCATCACCGCCATTTTGCTTATCGAATCCAGGCTGGCAACCTGTCCGATGCCCTTTAATGTGGCTAATGCCTACGTCAATATGGCCTTGTTGCAGAATCCGGACTATCTGAAAGAAGTGCAGGTTCTGTATGCAAAGTCCTATCCGCAGATAAACGACCAAAACACCGTTGCCAGAGCGAAAAGCAAGGCAAGATGGGCGGTATATGAGCTTGCGAATCTTATTCACCTGGCCAATGGTTTGGGTATGGATCCTTTAACGATTTCCGGTTCATTTTCCGGGGCGCTGGGACCGGCGCAGTTCCTGCCTTCTTCTTTCCGGCTTTATGGCGTCGACGGTGATGGTGACGGCATTGCCAGTCCATTCAATCTGGCGGATGCGAAATTCAGCATAGGACATTATCTCCGGATATTCGGTTGGGCGGAGGACGCTCCGGTCGACCAGAAGAGAAAGGCTGTCTGGTTTTATAACCACAGTCAGGTTTATGTTAATACAGTCATGATGATCTATGATAAATTAGGCCTTTAGACAAAGAAAGCAAATTTACTTTCAACTGCCCGAATGCCATTTGACGTCGTTGCCTTTAGTCTCCTCAAACCGGAAATTTTTATCCTGAAAAAGGGCAAGGCAGGCGTCGACGACACGGGGATCATAAAGGATTCCGCGGTTCTTGCAGATTTCCTCCAATGCCCTTCCAATACCGAGGGTCGGCCTGTATGGACGATGGGAACCCATTGATTCCACTACATCCGCCAGCCCGACGATGCGTGCTTCAAGCAGAAGCTCGCCATTTTTGAGACCCCGCGGGTAGCCGGAGCCGTCCATTCTTTCATGGTGCTGCAATACGATTTCCGCAATCGGCCACGGAAACTCAATTGATTTCAGAATTTCATAACCGACCTGAGGATGTGTGCGAATGAATTCCCTTTCGATGTTGCTGATATGTCCCGGTTTGCTGAGTATCTCTGCGGGAATATATATCTTCCCGAGATCATGCAGCAGGGCGGATACGCGGATCGCCTCTCTTGTTTCCGCGGGAAGGTCCATTTGTTCAGCAATGGCGGTGGCGAGCTGAGTTACCTGGTGCTGATGACCGGAGGTATAGGGGTCACGCGTTTCGACGATTTCACCTATGGCCCAGATTATGCCGTTCATCACCTTTCTGAGCCTGGTTACGTTTTCTTTCAGCTTGTCTTCCGCATGCTTGAGGGGAGAAATGTCTGTCATGGTTTCCATGGCGCCAATCAGCTCTCCCTTACCGTCCCGAATGGCTGCCGAGGTGAAGTGGGTCCAGGAAGGCTCCTTGTCCGGGAAGGTAAGCGGGCCGTTGGTCTCGTAAGCCTCATCCAGGAGTTTAGAGGGCTGATACTCTCTGCCGTACCATTGCCGAATCTTGGCCGTCAGGTCCTCTGTCCCATCTACGAGTAGATCGGCAACGGTCGGATGTGTTTCGCGATAGAATGCTTTCGGATGGTCGCTGGTATTGATGACATTAACACTGTGCACCCCGGTAAGCTCTGCCATGGCCTTGTTCCAGACGATAACCCGATGGTCGCGGTCGATAAAGAACGTGGGTGTGGGCGAACCCTCCAGGATTGCCCGTAACCTCTCTTCGTTCTCTCGCAGTGCTTCTTCCATCCGTTTTTTTTCAGTAACGTCTTCAAGAGTCTCTATGGCGCCTACCATATATCCCTTGGAATCCATCATTGCGGCGGCGGTAAAATGAAGCCACCGGCCTTCTTCTCCCAGTTCCGAGAAAAAATCAGTTGCCTCATAAGCGTCTTCAATCAGTTCGGACTTAACATACTTTCCCGGGTATAATCTTGGTATGTCGTCTACAAGCCCGTCTACCAGAAGGTCAGCCAGGCAGGGACGACTATGTCTGTAAAACGCCTTCCAATGATGTGACGTTCCTATTACATCTTCAGCCTTGATCCCGCTGAGTTCCTCCAACGCTTTATTCCAATGTATGACTGTATGGTCTTTCTTGATCACAAACGCTGGAATCGGCGATCCTAAAATGATGTTGTGTAATCTCTCGCTTTCCCTGAGCGCTTCTTCGGCCTGCTTGAGCTCGGTAACATCGATGGCGTTGCCCAGAATAGCCGGTTTCCCGCCATACTGGATGGCGGTGACTGTTTCTGAAATCCACCGGATATGATTCTGTTTAGTCACCATCCGAAATTCAAAGGCGGCATTGCGGGAACCGGACAGCATCTCTTTGGACAACTTCTTTACCT
>JBDKUX010000048.1:0-2203 GCA_039679455.1 Smithella sp.
GAGGTGAATCGTAATCGAGGCTGGTAATAACCAAAAGTGCGAATGGTAGGTGTTGTGAAATTTTTGGAAGATCTATCTGTATTCTGTATTTCGCTGTTTCTATCCATCATCTGCCTCCTTTTCTTAAATCAATAAGAAATACAGATAGATGATGTCTAATAACTCCTTATCTGTCAAACATCAGTTTGGTACGTATAGCAGGAAGAACCAACGCTAAACTATCAAATTCTCATTGACCGGTTTCATCCATGGAGTTTCTTCAGCAGCCATGCAATCCTCTGGCCCAGGTTCTGCGCCGTCGATACGCCTTCCTCATCTTTATCCACATCTCCTTTGTCTCTGGCGACGCTCATTGCTCGACCGGCAATAATCAGTTCATTACTTAAGAAAAAGTGGTTCATGGTTTCGATTGTATGTAATCCTCCGCTTCTGCGCAGACAGGAAACGGCGGCCCCGACCTTGTTTCTGTATATTCGCCCATTTGCCAACCCGACAAAGCCGGCCCGATCTATCAATGCCTTCATTTCTGCTGTTACATCCTGAAAATATGACGGGGATCCCAAAATTATTCCCTCCGCCTTGATCATTTTTTCAATATACTCATTGGCCGCATCTTTCTTTACAGCACAACGCTGATTCCCGTTCTCAAAACATTTGTAACAGGCAATACATCCGTGAATCCTTTTCGCAGACAGTTGTACGAGTTCCGTTTCGATGCCTTCCTTTTCAATTTCTCGCAGAAGGTATCCCATCAATGTATAAGTATTACCATCTTTTCTTGGACTGCCGTTGAAGCCGATTACCTTCATATCTATACTCCTCTCAATTACGCGATCTCTGACTGCGAAGCTATTATCACATTTTTGAGTCACAGGCCCTTGGTTCTTTTGGTAATTACCGATTGAAATGCAGCTTATGCAGTATGCATCGGAAAATCAAGGGTACAGGAAGACACAAATATTTCCGATCTTCAAAAAATCGACTTCCAAAATTGGCATGTTTCGACTGCAATTCAATAAAATGAGTCCCCACTCCTTTAGACCTTCGCCCCAAGTCAACATAACGCCCGGTATGCGATACAATAAGGCCACAATGAAACCGTGCTGAACAACCACTTCTTTAGTCTTCAAACAGAGCTTCAAAATTTGTGGGATTAATGATTTGGATATCATTAAAGTACGGAATTAAAGTCCTGATTAAAATTGATCTTTCCTGCGGAATATTGTAAACAATCCGCCATGAAAAGAACCGCTTCCCTCAATCTTAATATTTATAAGGGCATGGCGCTGATTGCCGATCCGATCCATCAGTATGCCTTTTTTACGGTACCGCAGGACAGCACCCTTAAAGAAACAACGGAAAAAGACCTGATTGATTCTCCCTGGATGCAGAGGCTGCGGCGTATTTATCAGTTGCAGAGCGCCCGCTGGGTTTATCCGGCGGCGGAGCATACACGTTTTCAGCATTCCCTGGGGACAATGCACATAGCCGGTGAATTCGCCAAGCACCTTTATCCCAGTTTGTGCGATGTTTGCATGGATACGCCTTCCCTGGATTACATTGAAGAGTTGATGCGAATTGCCGGACTGCTGCATGACGTGGGGCATGGACCATACGGGCACTTCTTTGATGAACATTATCTGAGCAAATGGGGGCTGACTCATGAATTAATCGGTCAGCAGATTATCACGAAAAAACTCGGGAACATTATCTTCCGCATCAGGCGCAGTCCCTCCGGCGCTTTTGCCGACGGGGAAATTCTGGATCCCCGGCAGGTGGCTCATTTGATAAAAATGCCGGAAGCATGGGACAAAAAGCAGCCGCGCTGGCTGCAATTGCTCTGTCAGCTTATTTCCGGCATCTACACGGTGGATAATCTGGACTATGTCCAACGCGACGCTTACATGACCGGATTTTCACTCGATATGGTGGATATTCCCCGCCTGCGTTATTATACTTTTTTTACCGAGGAAGGTGTTACCCTGCATCAGTCGGGCATGTCGGCGATGAGACGGTTTCTGAACGCCCGTTTAAATCTGTACAGCAATGTTTATTTTCATCGGACAACCCGCGCCCTAGATTTGCATCTGCAGGAAATTTTCCATGATACAATGACTCTGCTTTTTCCCGGTAATCCGTTAAAAAATCTGGATGCCTATCAGTACTGCGATGAATGGTCCCTGTTCAATGAAGTGCAAAGCTG
>JBDKUX010000049.1:0-16195 GCA_039679455.1 Smithella sp.
TAAGCTTCAAGGCGTCGCCGCAGGCCAGAGAACCAACTTCCGCTTCTCCATCCGGATTTTCAACTTCACCGACATTATGCGGATTGAGAAAGTGTTCTTTTACTTTATCCGTATATTCCCACATAAATACTCCTTCAGATGAATGTTAAATAATATTAATATCTTAAAGATTCTGTTTTACTGTCCTTGTTAATTATTAAAATTAATGCTTTATAATTGCAATTGCAAGTATTTTTATAGTATTTATTAACATAAATTTTTTGGGAGGGGATTGGGAAAATGAAGAATATTTTTTTGCTGCTTTTGATTTTTTTCTTTCTGTTTCAGGGAATTTCATCCGCCGAATATTATAAATGGGAAGATGAAAACGGCGATATCAACATTACGGATTATCCGCCGCCAGTTAAATCCGCCAAAAATGTTAAAGTCCATAAATCTGAACCTAAAAGCGATGATGCTTCCCCGTCAACGGAAAGCGGTCCAAAACAATCCGTGGGAAAATCTCCCGGAAATGTAAAAGCAGAAACTAAAAAAAGCAATGAAGTCATTCTATATATGACCAGCTGGTGCCCCTATTGCAAAATGGCCGCTAATTTTTTCAGATCCCGCAATATTTCTTTCACCGAGTATGACATTGAAAAAGATCGCGCCGCCGCCGAGAGGAAAAAACAGCTCGACAGTAAAGGCGGCGTCCCTTTCGCTATTATCAACGGGCAACAGATTCACGGATATTCTCCGGATGCTTATGAAAGGGCCTTGCAATAGCATAAACGATTTTTTTAAGGGATAAACTTATGAGATACGAAGGCAGCATCTACCGCCCGTTCAGCGAGGCAAACAGCTATATTCTCCAGTGCACTATAGGCTGTTCACATAATCAATGCACTTTTTGCGGAATGTATAAAGACAAGCGTTACCGCATCCGCCCCCTCAAAGAAATAAAAGAGGATATTGCCATGGCCCGGGCTCATTACGGTGACTGCGCAAAGGTCTTCCTGTGCGACGGCGACACCATAGCAATCGATACGGAAATGCTGCTGGATATTCTTCAAACGCTTCGGGAAACCTTTCCGTCATTAAGGCACGTGGGAATCTATGCCGGCCCCCAAAGCACTCTTGCCAAATCCCCGGAAGAACTGAAAACCCTGCACACCGCGGGACTGGACAAGGCGTACCTTGGTGTAGAAAGTGGCGACGACGTCCTGCTGAAAGAAATCAGGAAGGGCGCAGGCTATGAAGAAATGCTCCGGGCGGGACAAAGCCTCGTCGAAGCGGGAATCAACCTGACTGCCTCGGTTGTGCTGGGTCTGGCGGGAAAGGGCAAGGCCTCACAGAGGCATGCGCTCGCGACAGCAAAGATTTGCGATGATATAAAGCCCCAATACCTGGCGGCTCTTACCTATACTCCGGTACCGGGAACCGTGCTGCACCGGCAGGTGCAATCCGGAGCATTCGAAATGCTCGATCCTTTCGAAACACTGGAAGAAATGAAAACATTGATCGAAAATATCAATATGGATAATCTGAAGTTTGTCGGCGTCCACGTCTCCAACTATCTGCCCGTCAGCGGAACCCTCCAGAAAGACCGGGCGCAAATGATCGCCCTGATAGATCATGTCCTGCAAAACCGCAACGAGCAACTGCTCCGCCCCGGCTACATGCGGGGAATTTAATTAATAGGAAAATCTTTTTCCTTTCTTCCGTCATGTCATTGCCCGGCGCGACCGGGCAATCCAGTCTTCTTTTCCAGCATCATCCACGCTACGGGAGGGTAAATTACTAATGGTTTTTGCCCAAATCTCTTTGTCCCTTGCCGAAAACGTTTTTGATGAATTCCAAGGCTTGCGAAAGGTACCTTCAAAACTCGTCTTCGACTCAGACAGTTGAAGTCACCTATCTTTCGTTTCGCCAAAATTCATCGCAAAAACGTTTTCAACGGCCTCTCCAAAGAGATTTGGGCAACAGACTGTTAAAAATATTGTCCTTCAACCTACACCTTCAGTATTCTGTCTGATTTCCACATCCTGATTTCACAACATCCTGATTTTACCTTGCAATGTATTTTTTAAACTGTAAGATTATAGGCGATTAAAATAAATAACTGCTGTTATAAAATTAAAATATTAGCATCGCATATTCACCTTAAATGCGACCGCAACACGTTTTATACATGCGGCATACAACGTTATGGATACTTTTTCACCTGAAAAAAGAACTCAAATTATGAAAAGCATTAAAAGCAATGACACTCTTCCTGAAATGAGAGTTAGGAGCTTCCTGCATCGTAACGGATTGAGGTACCGGCTGCACTCGAAACAATTGCCGGGACATCCTGATATTGTTTTAAAAAAGTATAATACAGTAATATTTGTTCATGGTTGTTTTTGGCATCAGCACCGAAGTATCAAATGCAAAAGAGCAAGTCTACCTAAGAGCAACCAAAACTATTGGTTGCCGAAATTAAATAAAACTATCGCTCGAGATAAAAGACATGCAAAGCAGCTTAGAGATCTGGGATGGGCCGTAAAAGTCATATGGGAGTGTCAGGTTAATGATAAACAATTGGTCAAATTATTGCGCATAATAAAACTTAAAAAGGAAACCTAAGGACTTGGTGAACAATTCAGAAAGAGATATCGTTAAATTAGCCAGATTCTTAATTGACAAATTGGCAAAGTTCCATTAAATACAACATCTTGTCAATTAATGAATAATATGGTTAAATATGGGCTCTAAAATTGTGGGAATTGATTTGTTTTCAGGTGCTGGAGGAATGGCGTTAGGTGCCGTACAAGCAGGTATAAAGGTACTTCATGCGGTAGAAATGGATCGGTACGCGGCGGCTACATACAAACATAACCATCCATGCTCTAATGTAATAATTGATGATATAAGAAATTTTAAAAATCCCGGCATTTCAAAAAAGGATTACAAGAAAATCCTTTTCGGAGGCCCTCCATGTCAAGGCTTTTCCACATCTAATCAAAAAACCCGATCAATTCGTAATCCCCAAAATTGGCTTTTTGTTGAATCATTGAGAATCGTAAAAGAATGGCAACCGGATTGGGTTATCTTTGAGAATGTAAAAGGCATTGTTGAAACGGAGAAAGCTAAATTTCTGGAAATGATGACAACAGGACTTAATTCCTGTGGATATACTACAACATGGTGGCTTTTAAACGCTGCTGATTATGGAGTTCCTCAAATTCGTTACAGGCTTTTTATTATTGGTTCCTTGCATGGCATCATTCCCAAAAAGCCAAGCCCTACGACAAAACAATATATAACGGTAGAAAAAGCCATATCAGATCTTCCAATTTTAACAAATGGATTTTCTCAACATATAATGACATATTCTGGGAAACCTAAATCACGTTATGCTGCATTGCTACGAGGTAATTTAGAAAAATCAACTAACCATGTTGTTACCAAGAATGCTCCATATATAATTGAACGTTACAAATATATCCCTCCTGGCGGCAACTGGGAAAGTATCCCTCCTGAATTAATGAAAAATTATACTGATCACACTAGGTGTCACACTGGTATATATCACAGATTAAGGAATGACAAACCTTCGATCGTAATTGGAAACTACAGAAAAAATATGTTAATTCACCCAACTCAAAATCGGGGTTTGTCTGTTAGAGAGGCAGCAAGACTTCAATCTTTCCCGGATTGGTATGAGTTCAAAGGGTCAATTGGTTTTCAACAACAACAAGTGGGCAATGCTGTACCACCCAAATTGGCTAAAGCGGTCTTTTTAACAATAATTAAATCGGAGTTCATTTTGAATGGAAGATAAAGGGATACCTCTAGAAAAAAACGAAAACTTGGAAGATTGGCTTAAGGCAAGGGATAATAATGCTTTCCCAAAGTTTTCAATAAGTAAAGGTGAAAAACCATATCCCGAAAGGTATTTCAATTTTAGCGATGCAATTTTGCCCATACACAATTTAGTTGAAAAAAGTGCAATGGCAGCTGAAGCACAGATATGGATTGAAAAATGTATAGAGAAAATTGGTAAATGCAAAGATGAAAGAGAACGTACTCTTTTATTAAATAAGTTTAAAGAGTCTGATCCAATTATGTATTTGAATAATCACGGACAAGGACATGTTAATAAGGTTATAGAAAAAGTTTCAGAAATGCTTCACTTCTTTGATCGTGGACACTTAACCTCCTATGAAGGTTTTTTCTTATTGTGTTCTATCCAGATTCACGATGTGGGAAACGTTTTTGGACGCGAAGAACATGAAAAACGTTGTAGAACTATACTCGAAGACAAGGCAAAACCATTTATTCCTGATAAATTTGAAAGAAATGTAATTGAAAAATTATCACTCGTTCACGGTGGAATAATTAATGGAGATCGAGATACCATCGGTTTTTTACCGGATACTAGAATGCTTCATGAACAAAAAATCCGCAAGAGGCTTCTAGCTGCATTGCTCCGATTTGGAGATGAAATGGCCGATGACTCGTCTAGAGCCGATAATGATGGACTTGACAAAGGAATAATTCCAGAAGGTTGTCGTATTTATCATCATTATTCTGCATCGCTCCATACAGTTAAAATTGAAAAAGATACTGAAAATGAAAAAGTCCAACTTAATTTATCATACGAATTTGATTCCGACTTGGCTACTAAAAAATTAAAAAAGAACGGCGAATACAGATACTTACTTGATGAAATTTATAACAGGACTTTGAAGCTGGAACGTGAGAGACGTTACTGCATGCGATTTATACGCCCTTACTTCTCTTTAGATGGTGTCAGAGTAGAAATTATAATTCAGCATGCGCAAAACCCGATTAAAAGAGATATAATACGATACACGCTTGAAGAAAATGGTTATCTTTCTGATCCGCCTTCAGACACCATTAAGCTTTTTGGGGAAGAGATACGAAGCGGAGAAGAAGAAGTACAACATTTAAAAAAAGAATGGGAATTGCAATGTTGAAGCATCTATATAGTAACCCTTTTCAAATCACCTCGCCTGAAGATTTGTCAGCGGAAAAGACTGTGAATTTATTTGTTGATGTTTTCACAGATTTTCAAAAAATAATTGATCCGGGGCATGTATTTTTAATTGGACCGCGTGGTGCAGGTAAAAGTATGATGTTTAGATATCTTCAGCCAGATTGTCAATGCCTCGCTAAAGAATGCAAACTTGCTGATCTGCCTTTTCTCGGAGTGTACATACCGCTGAAAAATACAAATTTTGCTTTAGCAGAGCTTAGAAGATTAGAACACCGCCATGCTAGCGATATTTTAAATGAACATATCCTCGTAACACATTTTTGCATAAAAATTTTTGAAACTCTGTCAAAAAATAGCACATATGCAGACGATAATTTGAATGCCTTATCTGTAAAACATTTTTATAATGATGTATTTTGGCCAACACTTATTAAGACAACACCTGGTGAAATGGCATATCAAATAGATGATTTATCATCGGCATCAGAAATTTTTGCTAAAATGATGGAAATATCCGAAATCCTATACAATCAGGCACTTACATATGCAAAAAAACTAGCTTTTCGTCAAGATTTTATTCCCTATGACGGCTCTTTATGCGACTATGTAACTTTTCTCGTTCCGATAGTATCAAATTTATCACAGATTCCAGGATTTCCGAAAGGACCTATTTATTTATTGATAGATGACGCTCATTGGTTAACTGATACTCAGGCAAGGGCATTAAATTCTTGGGTCGCGACGAGATCCAGCCGTAAAATTAGCCTCAAAATATCTACACAATATAATTATAAAACATATTATACAGCAACGGGTGCTACTATTGATACACCTCATGATTATTCTGAAATTGACATAGCAACCATTTATACAGGAAGTAACAAATCAAAATATAGAGAACGGATTGCAGCTATTGTGAACAAGCGATTGAGCCTGTTTGGGATAAAAAATATTACAGCTGAACAATATTTCCCTGAAGATAATGAACAGGAAAACGCAATAAGTAAAATCGCAGAAGATTACAAAAAAAAATATGACGAAGGAAATGGCAGAGGATTTTATCGAAGCGATGATGCTTTAAGATATGCTCGTCCTGACTATATTAAAAGTTTGGCCGGTTCAAGTAAGTCGAGTTCGACTTACAGTTATGCCGGATTTAATCAGCTTGTTCATCTATCGTCTGGAATTGTGCGCCATTTTATACATCCAGCACATATAATGTATGCGGAGGCGAAAAATCAATTAACTGATCCCTCAAAAAAAATCGAATTCATTCCACCTTCGATCCAGAATAAGACAGTACGAGAAGAGGCCAATAATTTTTTATTTTCTGATCTGGAAAGGATTGAAAAAGAAGGCCATGTTGAAGCGCCGCCAAAAGAGGACATTAAAAGACTGTCGAATCTAGTTCAAGGACTTGGTGGTCTTTTCCGTCAAATTCTTTTATCTGACAGGTCTGAACGAAAAGTCTTTTCAATTGCTTTCTCGGACACCCCGTCTGAAAGTGTAGAGCATATTCTCGATCTCGGCGTCCAACTTGGGTATTTTCACCGATCCACTATAGGTCGCAAGGATAGCAAAAGCGGTGGACGAACTAGGCTTTTCGTTTTGAATCGTCGCCTAGCACCAGTCTGGACTCTTGATCCAACTGGTTTTGCAGCTTACCTATTTGTGGACAATAACTTGATCGAAGAGGGTATGAAGAATCCTTCAAGCATGCTCCGCCGAGTTGCCAAGAAAGGTCTTCAGGAAGAGGTAGAAATAGTTCAAATAGAACTATTTTAGGGGATAATTATGAAACCGGTAAAAATTAATATATCAGATATTCAAGAAGTTTTGCATTGCACTTACGATTTATTTATATGCTCAAGCAGCTTTGAAGATCGTTGTTTATCAGTGGCCGATAATATCTCCGTAGAGAAGTTTCGAAAAGCGCTAATTGTATCTAATATTGATCTCATAGAACAAATAGGCGAAAATAAAGACACACTAGAGAAAAGGTTTGGCAATAGGAGCAATAGTGTTAATATTAGCACGTCTGATCCTCTTCTAACCGCTGATAGTCTTGGACAAAATCTTACCAAAATTATGAACGATGGTATTGTTGGTTCTATCCTTCTTGATGTCACAACATTTACTCATGAGTCATTATTAATTTTGCTTCGACTCCTTAAAATGTATTGTCCAAAATCAAAAATTACAGGAATATATTCGAACGCGTCTGAATATAGCGTGGGAGACAAAGATGATTATAAATGGCTTAGCAGAGGTATTGGTGAAGTACGGTCAGTTCTTGGATTTCCCGGAAATATTGTACCTTCACGCAAAACACATTTGATCGTGATCGTTGGTTATGAACATGAACGTGCAATGGGAATAATAGAAACAATAGAACCTAATTCTATAGCTTTGGGCTATGGACGATCTGATAGTACAACAACTGATAAAGATAAAAACGCTAATGAACATTATATGCATTTAGTTGAAGAAATGGCGACTTCTTTTTCTGATGTAGAACATTTTGAAATACCGTGCAATAATCCATTTAAAACACGTGATGAAATTTTGCATCAAATAAAAAAGGCAGGAGATGTGAATGTTTTAATAGCGCCAATGAACAATAAACTTTCCACAATTGGTGCGGCATGGGCAGCATTTAGAAATGAAAATGTGCAAATTTGTTATGCCCAGGCGCTCCGTTATAATTACTCAAATTATTCAAGTCCAGGCCATCACTGTTATATTTTTGATTTTGATGAAAAATAAAAACATAACGTGCGACCGACAAAAAATTGGAATTATAAAAAAACATAGCTAATTTGTATGACACTAGTTCTAAAATAATACTTATCTGAGCAAGATATATAAGATCTTTGAATAACACTAAAATTCCCCTTCCACACCGCCTCCCCCCGAAGAGCCGCCTTTAAAATATTGATCCTGCGTTCCGGCTTGCGGTTGTTGAGCATCAATTACTCCCGGCGTCAAAGCAGCGGCCACATCCGCCGGTGTGATGCCGCCCTCTTCCGGTTTCAGAATATCCCGTGCGGTGAATCCGAATCGTTTTTGATCCGGTCCGGAATTGAGCCAGCGGGTAATAAAAAGGGAAAGGCCGACCAGTACAATCCCTAAAATTGCCGGGTCCCAGGCATAGCGTGTCCAGCCCAAATAACTTTTGTTGGTTGCCAGCGTCACACAGGCCAGCACAATGCCGACATTTATTATGAGGCGTTTGCGGCTTCTAATTCCCCAATAGACAGCGGCTGCCGGAATCAGAAATGTAAGAACATAAGACGACCAGTAGATTGATGGAGGAAACAATTTCGGATTCAGATGAACAACATGGGTATTCATCATTATCAAGCCGACAAGGCCAAGAATTTCGAGATTGACGGTTAAATATATCGCCATCAGAAGGCAAGCCTGCATCTTTGCGTATTTATCCTTCCGGAAGTCTTCAATGTCCGGTTGGTCGACATGCAGGCTGAAAACAAATATTACACACAAAACAAAGAACAACATCAGCCTTTCCGTTGCCGGTGAGAGGTTAAATTGAAACGGAATAACACCAAGAGCAACGATGCTTATTGCTGCAGCATAGAGCAAACCGAAGCGCAGATAAATCCAGTATGCAGTCATGGCAAACAAAGCAGGCATAACTGTCTTTACTTGGATAAGGGTTACATGATTTTCGAAAAGGAGAATACCGCAGCCGGCGCAGAAAAGCACCATGGCAACAATAACAAGAGCCTCTTCAACACCGTGCCGGTAAAGCAGGTACTTGCCTGCCAGATATTCCGCAGCCATATAAAAAGCAGCTCCGAATAAAATCAGCATCACGGCTACGAAGCTTGTATCCTTAAAGTCCAGAAGCCAGACAAACAACCCCACAACTGCACCGGTGCAAAGTAATGTAAAGACAAAAAAGAGAATCCGGAAAAACAGATTGGTCTGACGTAATTGAGGATCGGCGTAACCGTTGATTGCGCTCAGCTGCTCTTCCGTAATCAGACCGGAACGCCGCCAGGCCTGCGCCTGGCGGCGGATGTAAATATTTTCCTCCTGCTGAGGCGGATACAGATTAAGCTTCATCGTTGTTCCTTAAACCGTTGCGACAATTTAAATGTCAGACCGATCACAAGTATTGACGTAACAATAAAATAAGCAAAAAGGAGAAATGTCTGCCGGTGGATTTGATCGACAATAACAATACTGATTCCAATATAGCCGTAGATGACGGCGTAAATCATATAAAGAAATTTGCGGACTTTGACGGCATAAAATGCAAGAGCGGCACATGCCAAAAGCAGTGCCGGAAAATAAAGCGATAATATTTTATATTCAGCAACGCCGGAAACAAGAGCGATACAAAGAAAGTGAGCAGCAAAGTTAAGGTAGATGTCCAGGAAGTGCTTCTTGACGTCTAAGCGGTAAAGAAGGACTCCGCAGCATAATACTATTAAAGCATAAGCAATGGCATAGAGACGATAGTAATTTTCGAAGTAAAACCGGTGCGCCGACAGGGTAAAGCCAAACCAGGCCGCGAGTGTGGAAAGCGCCAGTGACAATACCAGACGGTTGTCGAACCGGTAAGCCAGGAAAAAGAATAAAGCAACCGATACCAGCAAATAGTTTTCCCAAAAATCGCCCAGAACATGATACTGCGTTTCAATATAAGCAACATCCATGGAATAAAATGCACAGCCGAAAAACAGGATATAATCAAACGCAATATTCGGTGAAGCAACTTCAGCTCTTTCATACGGGTGGCCCTGGACAAAGCAATAAATAAAGGCCGCTGTAAAGCATAAAGTAAGCGCGGAGATTATGGCCGGATCACCCAAATTGACAAAATATTGTTTTACAGTCAGACCAGCGCCTGTGATGATCATCAGGATGCCGATATACAGAAAAAAACGCAGCTCCTGATGGACGGAAAAAATTCTCCTCTCCTGCAAATCAAGCAGGAGCTCAGCCTGCCCGGAGTTCAGCTTTTTTTTGTAACGCAATTTTCTTAAAAGCTTTGAGACATTCATTTATTCAGGCTTTTATGATTAAAAGAAATAATGGATCTTTTCGAAAAGACTTTAAAGATTCTAAAATAATTTGTCAAAGTAAAACATGACTGAAAATTATCATAATGAAGTTTATATGCAGTGCTTCATTATCTTTAAGTTTGGCCGGGTATGCTTAGCCAATAACATATCCGACCTTTTTTGAACTCAGCAAAAATCATTTACTTCTTTCCTTTCATGTTAAGAAAATTGACGTGACCCTACTTGTGACCACTATTTTACCACTTTTGGCTTCTGCATTTTTTTATAGAACATCTCCTATCGCAATATACTAATTTGTAGTATATTGCATAAAGATGAATTGGACAGTGACAATCTCAAGGCAGACATCGAAACAGATTAGTAGCTTACCTTCTAAAACTATGGGTGGCGATATGGGAGGTAAAAAATAAAAAAATCAGACTTATAGAGGTGACTTATGCAGGCATGCACAAAAAAGCCCCTTACTGAAAGAGTAGAATTGCAGTTTGTAGGGCCTGCTGTGAATATGATGAAAGCCATTGAAACAATGAAAATACTTGGGTTTGTGGATACGTCCGATTCTACCCATTGGCGTGAAGCATTTCCTGAATATCAGGATCATGATTTGCCTGGAGTTTGTTTGCGTGCTTCCAGAGCAAAAGAAAATCTCACCCAAAAACAGCTTGCCGAATTGGTTGGGATTCCGCAGCGGCATATTTCTGAAATGGAAAACGGGAAGCGTCCAATTGGTAAAGAGATGGCAAAGCGTTTTGGAAAGGTTTTGAATATCAGCTATAAGGTGTTTTTGTAGCAGGGAAAGTTGAAGTTGTTCTGAAATTGATTTGCGCCTTTGGCATACTTCGCTTGACCATGACAGAAAAGGATTTATTCGTGCTTCGCGCCGATTACAAGTGGCGACTTCACCGGGATCGTGCAGCGAAATCAGCGGAGCAGGCAATTTCTTTCTGTCTATGTTAAGAAAATTGACCTGACTCTTTTTTCTCCTCCAGGAGGAACAGATGAACAAACTTGAATCTACATTACGCATAGCAGCAAGTGAATATCCTGATCGACCGGCAGTACAGTTCCGCAATCGAAGGCTTTCTTACAGCGAACTTAAAAACATATTAGATTCACTTGCCCGACGTTTTGGTCCACTTTCCGGCAAGAGAATCATTATACTTTTACCGGACAGCATCCCTTCTTACTTATGCCATCTATATTTTTTCTTGAGCGGTGCGATCGTTACTCCTGTTTCCATTCAAATAATCGATTCCCGAATCAAGGTATTATGTGAAAAAATTAAGCCCCATTTTATTGTTACCAATGCTGCACTACATGCGCAGCATAAATCAGCCATTGAATCACTTCCTTATATCTTGATAAAAACTGAAGAGACAAACATAGCTGGGGAATTTGATTATGAAGCTTTTGGTTTGGACGATATATTCACAGCTGATCGACAATCTTCCGCAGGGCATTCCACAGACATCAGACTTATCGTTTTCACTTCCGGTTCAACCGGAGACCCCAAAGGCGTATGCCTGAGCGAGAATAATATACTGTCCGCAGCCGAGATGATGATAGATTTTCTTTCTTTAGAACCATCGAGAAAGAGCCTCGTCACGGTACCACTTTATGAGTATTACGGCCTCATACAAATCTATGGACATATTCTCAGTCAATGCGGATTTATTTTTGGTGAAATCATCGGCCTGCCGGACCAACTTTTCCAGCGTATCCTCGATGAAAAAGTTACTGATTTGGTTTTAGTTCCGTACACATTGCGCCAAATGGTTCGCCTGATTAAAGAAAACAATAATAATGCAATAGAAAATTTAAAATTTATAACAAGCTCAAGTGATACTTTGACAGCGGATATAATGAAGTCGGCTTTTGATCTGAATCCGGACATGAAGATTTTCAATATCTACGGTCTGACGGAAGCAGGCCGTGCATGCTACAAAAAAATTGAACGCTCATCCATCGCAACCAACATAATTGGCAAGCCATCCAAAGGTGTAGAAATTACCATTGATGCGCCGGAAGGAGAATCCGGTGAAATTATCATAAAAGGTCCAAATGTTATGCTGGGATATCTGCAGGAGATAGATAAAGACAATGTAATTTACAAGCCATGTTCACAAGTGAACACCGGCGACATCGGATATTATGACATAAGTGGCGATATCATCCTCGTCGGAAGACGTGATCATATGATCAATATAAAGGGTTCGAAAATCCATCCTGCGGAGATAGAAGCACTTGCATTGCAGATACCGGGCATATCCGATGCTGTCGCTTACACCGGCACCAATGAGAAAGGCAATATTATAATAAACCTGGATATTGTAAGTGCCGATGAATCAGGCGATTTAAACGCCTTACGCACGCATTTGCGCAAATACCTGCCGCCATATTTCTATCCCCGGGAAATCAACATTGTTCCCCATATTTCCAGAACCGAGCTGGGTTCCAAAATTTTGCGCAGCAAGGGGTAACCAAATTATTACAGATATAGACTCTCATTTATATAAGGATAGTCATGGCTCTTTACAAATCGGATGATGGACGCATCGATGTGATTTCAGGAGATATCTGGACCGGTGTTTGGAAATTGTCCTGGCCGCTGTTGCTTATTATGATTTTCAGCTTCCTTGTCGGCATTACCGATATCTATGTAGCCGGTTTGATAAGCCCGGATGTTCAGGCTGCCGTCGGCTTCGTTACTCAGATTTATTTCCTTGTCACTATTGTTGCCAATGCCATCGCCGTCGGCACATTGGCCCTGATATCCAGGGCCATCGGCGCCAGGGAAACCGGTAAGGCTGTTGAAATCGCAAGGCAGTCGCTCATTCTGGGCTCTTTGATTGCAGTGGGCTTTACGGGCCTGTGCCTTTTATTTTATCGGGAGATCATTTCACTGGCCGGTTTTCCGGAGAAAATCACGGAAATTGCGGAAACATTTTTTAAAATATTCGCTTTCGCCCTCGGGCCGACGTACCTTCTGACTATTTTAAACGCTATTTTCCGGGCAAGCGCGGAGGTGAACAAACCTCTCGTATCTATGTTCCTTCTCTCTGGGGCTAATATTTTACTCGACTTTTTCCTTGTCTTCGGCATTCCTCCTTTTCCCCGGCTGGGTTATGCCGGCATCGCCCTGGCAACCGCTGTCTCCACCCTGTTGGGAACCTTCGTAAATCTGCTCTTTTTGGGGTTAAGCCGACAGTGGCGGTCAGTCTATTCAACCACATGGAAGCTGTCGTTTCAGACGATCCGGGCCGTTTTCAACATCGGATGGCCGGCGGCATTTTTGCAGGTTGTCTGGAACATAACCAGCATCAGTCTTTTTCATATCCTGAGCAGATTGAAAGAATCGAGCATTGTGGCACTGGCCGCTATTTCCAATGGGTTGAGAATCGAGGCGATTATCTACCTCCCGGCCTTCGCCCTGAACATGGCTGCGTCGGTCATAGTGGGGCAGAATCTCGGGGCTGACGCACCGGACAGGGCGGAAAGAACGTGCTGGAAAATCGCTTTTGTTGGTATGGTTATGACCAGTGCCATGGCGTTGATCATTTTCATATGGGCGGAGCGCATTGCCGCTATGCTGTCAGGAGAACCATTAGTGATCGCCGAGACGACCCGATATCTCCGATTCAACATGCTCTCCGAGCCCTTTATGGCCTTGAGTTCCGTTCTAGGCGGCAGCCTTCAGGGAGCCGGCGATACCAGAGGGACAATGTGGGTGATCATTACTTCTATGTGGGTGATACGCCTTCCCCTGTCTTCGTTTCTGTCGCTTGTCCTGGAATTCGGGGCTACAGGCGTATGGGCGGCCATGGTGATTTCCATGATCTGCCAAGGGATCATGATGGCCTGGTGGTTTAGCCGGGGAAAATGGAAATATCTGAAAATTGATGAATATAAAATGATATAATAAAAACGTGATGGCAAGGAGGTCCCAATGCTCAACCTTTACAATTCGCTGGGGAAGAAGATGGAAGAATTCCACCCGGTCAATTCGGATGTGGTCAATGTATTTACCTGCGGTCCGTCTGTTTATCAGCGCACCCATATAGGTAATTTCCGGACATTCCTCTTTGAGGATATTTTAATCAGATACCTGGAATTCTCAGGTTATAAGGTCCAACGGGGAATGAACTTTACAGACATTGAGGATAAGGCGCTTAAGGAAGCCCACCGGAAGAAAACGAGTCTCCGGACATTGACCTCCGAAAACATTGAGACATTTCTGGGTGAAATGCAGACTTTGAGGATGAAGATTCCCGACTACTTGCCCAGAGCATCGGAGCATGTGGACGATGCGGTCAGGATCATCGGGCAGCTCATGAAACAGGGCGTCGCCTACCGGCACGGAAACAATATCTATTTCGATCCATTGAAATTTCCCGGTTTCGGTAAGATTTACGGCTTGGACATGACACAATGGCCGTCAAAAAAGATCAGATTTCACAGGGACACCTATTCGGGGTTGCGCTGGAACCGAGGCGATTTTATCCTCTGGCACGGGTGTAGGGCGGATGACCGGGTATGCTGGGATTCCGAAGTCGGCAGCGGTTGGCCGGCATGGAATATCCAGGACCCGAGCATGGTAAGTCGTTATTTTGATGAGCCCCTGTCCATTTTTGCGGCGGCATCGACAACCTTATCCGCCACCACGACTATTCGGCAGCAATTCTGGAATCGATCCGGCCCTATCCAATGTCTCGCTTCTGGCTTCATTGCCACCATCTTTTCGTGAACGGAAAAAAGATGTCTAAAGGCACCGCCGACATCATCTACGTCGATACCCTGCTGCAACAAGGATATACGAAGGAAGAAATACGCTTTTTCCTTATTTACGGCCATTACGGAAAACGGATAAACTACCAGGATGTGGCGATGGAGAAAAGTGCCTGCCGCTTGCGAACCATCAGGGATCGCATTGGTGAAATCAGCAAGAAGGCCAGTGCAGAGACTGAACCCGAAGAAATAAGGAGTCGTCGGATCGAAACCCTTTTCGTGGAACATATGGATAACGATCTTGATGTCAAAAGAGCTTTTGATGGTATCGCCTCCATTCTGGACGGCATATCTCCCGAACTTCTCCGGGCGGAAGAAGCAGCTGCCATCATGGCGACAATCCGTAAAATCGACTGTGTCTTGCAGATTCTTATTTAAAAGGCTGTTGAGTATGCCCTCTCACGCCGGAAACTCGGGTTCAAGTCCCAGTGGGACTACCAAAATAAAATCAATATATTACGGTATTATTATAAGCAATTTTTCGGCGATCAAACTAACATTTCCAACCCTATTTTTCAACCTTCCGGCAAAAGTCAGCATTAATAATGCTATCTTTTGCTTAAATAAAAGGGGTGTCATAAGGGTAATAAACAGCGAATAAGCTTATTTCGGTTTTCTCGCGCTATTGATTGGAAAATTCCTTCCCAAAATTGTCAACCATGCCGAGCATCTATGGTTGACATTGACTTCCCTTTTTGTTAGACAAACTTCTCTGCACGAAGCGATATTATCAATCATGATTTCCGCTGCCGGAGCCAATGGCATAGTGATCGGCGATTACCTCTCTGCTCAGGGAAAAAGCGCCGTAATGGATGTAGAAATCATAAAGGAGTTTAATCTTGCTGAAAATTAAAATCGATTAAGAAGGTTTTTAGATGAGAAAAGATAAAGACAAGACTAAAGATCAGCTCATCAGTGAACTGAAAAAATTGCGCCAGCAAGTTGCTGAACTAGAAAAATCAGAAACCGAGCACAAGCGGACAGAAGAGAAATTGAAATACCAGTTACATTTCGATCAGTGGCTCCTTGATGCAATCCCCCTTCCAGTTTTCCACAAAGATAAACAGTTAATATACACGGGGTGCAATAAAGCCTATGAACGTTTTCTTAACATTGGTCGGGACCAGTTCATAGGTAAATCGGTTTACGATATCGCACCTAAAGAATTAGCCGATTTATATCACACGAAGGATTTGGAACTTTTACAGAATTCCGGTATTCAGATCTATGAATCAAGAGTTTTGGACAAGACCTCCAGGGAACATAACGTCATTTTCCACAAGACAACATGTACTGACACGGATGGCCGGATTGCCGGGTTGATCGGCGTAATTGAGGACATCACCGAGCGCAAGCAGGCAGAGAATGA
>JBDKUX010000050.1:0-1544 GCA_039679455.1 Smithella sp.
GGTTGAGCCTGTAAGATAGGTCCGGGGGACTTGTCCGATATTATGCGTGATTTGCCGCTGATTCAGGATCCGAATCTGCTGACCGGATTTGAGCATGCGGAAGACGCGGGAGTGTATAAACTTTCCGCCGATCTCGCTATTGTCCAAACAGTTGATTTTTTTACCCCCACCGTCGACGATCCCTTTGTGTTCGGCCAGATCGGCGCCACCAACGCGCTGAACGATATTTATGCCATGGGCGCAAAACCTTTAACCGCCATGAATATTGTCTGTTTCCCGATAAAAACAATGCAGAAAAGTGTTCTGCGGGAAGTACTGCTCGGCGGATTGGATAAAATGCGCGAAGCCGGAGTATTGCTTATCGGCGGTCACAGTGTTGAAGACAATGAAATCAAATACGGCCTTTCGGTAACGGGCGTCATTCATCCGGATAAGGTTTTGTACAATCGAGGAGCAAGGGCGGGCGATAAACTGATTTTAACCAAGCCTCTGGGGACAGGAATCATCAGCACTGCCATAAAGGCCGAGGAAGCCTCTCCGGAACAGATAAACCAGGTAATCCGCTCTATGACGGGCCTTAACAAAACAGCCTGTGAGATAATGATTGCAGGAGGCGACGCTCATGCCTGCACCGATATAACAGGTTTCGGTTTTTCAGGGCACGCCTGCGAAATGATTGAAGGCGGCGATGTCGGCCTGCGCATTAATTCGTCGGCGATCCCGGTTTTTGCAGGAGTCCGCGACTTGATGGAAACGGGTTTTATTCCCGGCGGTCTTTACCGCAATAAAAATTTCCGCATCAGTCAAGTCGAAAAAGAACCGTCTTGTCCGGACTGGATTTTTGACCTTCTTTTCGACCCGCAGACGGCAGGAGGATTGTTTTTCAGCCTGCCCGGCGACAAGGCGCAAAAGGTTGTAGAGACAATGTTGAGCTCTGGAATTGGCGAAGCCGCTGTTGTCGGTGATGTTGTTGCCGATCATCCCGGCAAAATTTTTGTCTTCTGAGTAAGTTCAAATAATTACTCTATGATAAAGCGCCTTCCCCGAGGCGTGGGACACTATTAAGAAAACTGGATAATAAGCAAATTGGTATCAAAAAAGGATAATCATGGATGCTGCGAAAAAAGAGTTGTTAAAAAAATTGCCTAAAATTGACGAAGTTCTTCTGATACTGGAAAAGCACAACATTTATAATCTGGCGCCGCGCTATCTTGTCAAGGAAACCTGCAGGAAAGTTGTACAGGATTTAAGAGAAAAAATTATAAATGCCCCAAAAATGCAACCGGTGGAATCCTGTCCCGACGCGGCAATTATCGCCCGTGAGGTGGAATCATCAATTAAAAGATTATACCGCTACAGTTTGCGAAGGCTCGTCAATGCCACCGGCGTTATCCTGCATACCAACCTCGGCCGCGCGCCTCTTTGTCCGGAAGCCCTGGAAAGAATCACGGAAGTAGGCAGAGGCTATTCCAATCTGGAATTTGATTTAGCCAAAGGTGAACGTGGTCAACGTTATGATCATGTGAGTTCGTTAATATGTGCTC
>JBDKUX010000051.1:0-12213 GCA_039679455.1 Smithella sp.
GCCGCCATCAGCCCGACCAGGGGTTTGAAAGACAGATCATCGCGGGAGCGTTTGTTCAGACTGTATAACCCATAGGCAACGAAGGGAATGGCGATGACAAACCAGAAGGCCGCCCAGTGAAAAGGCAAGATGCCTTCAGCAATGTGCATGGCATAGGCGGCATCCGCTGAAAGTAGAAGACCGCAGCAGATCAAAGCAACAAATTTTTTTTTCATTACCTGGTACACTGTCTTGTTACCTTTCTTTTCACAGATATCGTAGCCATTATTATTTATCATTTGATGTGTCTCTTTCGAATGTCTTCAAGCCCTTCCGACTCACTGATCCGTTTTATCACCAGATCCGCCAGCTTTTCATCAAAGCCCAGATGCTTTCCCATGATAAGATTCACATTGGGAAACTGTCGCGCCTTCTCGAGAAGTATCTCCGGAATGTCTTCCTGCATGTGGGCGCCGAAATGGAGGAAATACGGGATCACGATGACTTTTTCAGCACCTCTGCTGATGCAGCTTTCGAAGACTTCACCAAAACGCGGGCCCAGCATAGACATGCTGCATGTCTCAACCATGATGTTCCGGAGTCTTTTTCTGATACTTCCGGCGACTTGTTCCATACCGCTGTCGGCCCCGGGAACGCGGCTTCCGTGGCCCATGAGAATCACAGCCTGACGCGGTTGCTTGGCAGCAGTCTTTGTTATATTTGATTCCGTCTTCACTGCGGCAAGAGATGCAAGCGCATGAAGAATGCTCACCGCAATGGCGCTCCCGCCGCGTCTTCCTTTGAGCGCAATATAGGGAACATCCAGCCCCATGGTTTCATTTTTGCTCTCCGTGACATGAACGAAGCCAACCGGCACAGCCGCGACCAGAGACGGTTTGAGCCCCTCTTCGATGATCATCCGGTTGAGTTCCATAAGCCCCACCGGTGCATTGCCGAAAAGTATAATTGCTCCCTCCAGTATCGGGGCTGCTTTGCGCACCGACAAAAGAGATCGGGGAAGTCCGCTATGCTTTGCTTCGGCTGCGATATCGGAATCGGCAATATGGCAGCAAATGCTGTCCGGATTATAAGAGGAATTAATGCCAGTAAGCCTTGCCATGGAAATGCCGGCCCGGATCATGTTTGTGTCTGTGTAAATGGGTTTTCCATTTTTTAAGGCTTCAATGGCGGAGCTGACAGCATCGGAGGAAAACCGGATATCATCGATGATAGTAAAGTCGCCGGTTGTGTGAATCATGCGGCGCACTATCTGCCATTCGTCCGGAGAGAATTGGTGTACCGGAGCTTCTTTATCGATGATTTCAAAGGAGAGTCTTTCTATGTCGTTGCCGCTGAGGGATTTTTCCATAAAGCGGCTCATAAGAGTCCGCATTTCCTTTTTCATGCTTCACCTTCTCACTTTTTAATAAGATGGTCATGTTCAATCATAACCACTTTTCTCGCTGTTTACTCGTTCCCTAAATGCAAAAATCCCCGAACCTGGAAAGGTTCGGGGATGCCGTATTCCATCCGCAATTGACGATGCATTACTATTTTCCTTAATAGTCTTACATTGCATCATATCCACAGGCAGGTCTTCTGGCTTCCGGATCAACCAAAGTACCGCGTCTTCCCATTTATTAAACAGTGACTTATTGCGGCATTTGTCCCCGGTTACAGCGGCGGATCCACGACGGACTTGCACCGTCTTCCCTTGCAGCCAGCTAAATCAAAAGCGATATCGATCTGACGATGTGTTATTAAGACCAGAATGAATTGAGCAAATAACCCACCAAACAACGCTTTGATTTAGAATCGGCTGCCACCCTTGCGAGTAACCTATGGACGTCGTATTTATCTTATGTTCTCCTCTTTGTCAATGATGGAAATTTTTTACATCCTTCTTGACAATCGTCCGTTTTTTTTATATAGGGCCAAACAGGCGCGAAAGACAGTTCTTTTAAAGTTTATTTGTGTTGTTTTGGTGCCCCGGCAAAAAGGGGCATAATAGGGAATCCCGTGCAATTCGGGAACGGACCCGCCACTGTAAGCAGCGACGACACCCATGCCTCTCAGGGTATTTTAAAGAGAATACTTATGAGACGGAAACCACTGTTAGATTATAATGGGAAGGAATGGGTAGTAGGATGACCTGCGAGTCAGGAGACCTGCCAAAATAAGTTCCGTGTAGCTTCGATGGAAAAGATGGCACGGTAGTGTATTTGCCGGATTATAAAAACGTTAATCCCCGATCATGATAAGTGATCGGGGATTTTTTTTGGGAAAAGACGTCCTTCGGTCAAAACGGACGTCTGGGAATGGATCGTGTATGAAAGAAGAAATCATGTTGGCGAACCGGAAAAACTGGATCAGTATTTTGTCGTCGTTGACGGCTCATGCCGGGTTCTTGTCGGTCTTCTTAATGCTTTCAGCCCTGCCTCCACTGGATGTCCAGACTTTCCACATACGTTTCGAGCAGTTCAAGGAAGAGCAATCAATTGCCTCCGCTCCGGCACAAGCAGCCCCGACACACCGCGAGATTAAACAGCCCCGGACGCAAAAGCCACCGATGCAGCCGATTCAGCGTAATACAGACGTTATTGCCCAGCAGCAGCCGGATAATGTGCCCCCCGTCCTCGCGCAAGAATCGCAGCTGCCGCCGGCAAAAACAAACGTCATGAGCGCTGCTTCGGCTGCATCTGCCACGCAGACAGGCGACAAGCGAACAAACTCGGGCGTTTTGGATACGACGTTTGGCGAGGGTAACGCCCCGCGCTTTCTTCACCGGGAATTGCCGATGTATCCGCATCGTGCACGCCGCCTGGGCCGCGAGGGAAAAGTTGTGCTGAAATTATTTATCGATCCAACTGGACGATTGCTGGATGTGACAGTCATTGAAGCTGCTGCTTACGGTTTTACGGAAGCGGCAGTCGAGGCCGTAAAAAAGTCCACCTTTATGCCGGCGCGCATAAACGGTCAGAGCGTTGCTTCCCGGGCAATCATTAACATCCGTTTCCACCTGTTGTCGGAATAAAGGAAATTTAATTTTGAGGTGAAAGTTATGGCCTATCTGGGTTTGATCATTGATTATGGCGTCTTAGGACTTTTGGGAATAATGAGTATTGCTGCTTTATCAATTGTAATTGAAAGATATCTCACCTTCAGAAAAGTTCAAACAAAGCAGTTTCCGGACAAACGTCTGCTGGAATACGAACTGACGAAAGGTATTCATTTAGTCGCCACCATCGGGAGCAATGCGCCCTACATTGGTTTGCTGGGTACTGTACTGGGCATTATGTTCACGTTTTACACCATGGGAACACAGGGTTTTATCGATACCAGCAAGATCATGATCGGCTTATCCATGGCGCTCAAAGCTACGGCGGCGGGGCTTCTGGTAGCCATACCATCGATCATTTTTTACAACCTGTTGCTGCGGAAAGTTAAAGGGATTATGGTTAAGTGGGAGGTGGAGCATGAAAGATAAGGAGTTTGACTATATCAACGTCATTCCGCTTGTCGATGTCATGCTCGTTTTGTTTACCATTGTCCTGACAACATCCACCTTTATCGCGACAGGGATGATTTCCGTGTCCCTGCCAAAAGCGTCGCAGGCTCAAAACCAGGCGATCTTAAAACAACAGACAATTACTATCGATAAGAGCGGAACCATCTATTTCAATACGGCGCCGGTGCTGCTCGAGGAATTGGGTACGGCACTGCACAAACTTGATCGGGAAACGCCTATCATGGTTCGGGCGGATTCTTATATCCGGCTGCAGGTATTTATTGACGTGCTGGATCTGTTGAACAGCCGCGGGTTCCAAAAAGTTGCGGTTCAGACGGAGAAAAAGAAGTAATTCAAATTTTATAACAGATGAATAACTTAGGGAGGCAGGGAAGCACCTTTGGCCGAGGATTCCCTGCCTCGAAAGGGCAATGTTCGACTGAACATCACCTCTTTGTCGTTTTTATATCAGAAAGGGGGTGGTGTGTAAAGCAACAGGAGGTAAATGAATGCGTGTAAGATTTTTGCTTCTGGTCCTATTGATTTTATTTTCAACAAACACTTTTGCTGAAGAAAAAAACAGCGCAGAACCTGTAAAAAAGGGGAAGGAAACAAAACTTGAAGAGATTGTAGTCACTGCGACACGCACAGAAAAAGAGCTGGATTCAGCACCGGGAAGTGTAAATGTAGTTACAAAAAAGGATGTGGAGAAACGAAATATCCAGACGATTGATGAGGCGTTGAATACGACTGCCGGTGTCGTCGATTCGCGTGGAAAAGGGATGATGGATAAAATGGCAAATGTAACCTTGAGAGGAATTTCCGGGCAACAAAGAACGCTTGTGCTCACGGATGGTTTTGCCGTTAACAGCCCTTATTCAGGCTCGGTCAATTGGAACGGAATCGTCCCAGAGGATGTGGAAAAAATTGAAGTGGTGAAAGGGCCGTTTTCCAGCCTCTATGGAGGAAATGCTATGGGTGGCGTTGTTAATATTATTACGAAAATGCCTGAAAAAAGAGAGTTTACGGTAAAGGGTGTATATGGTTCGAGCTGGCACAGGGGCGAGGCGCTGGATGATCTAAAAAAGTTCTATGTATCCTATGGAGATAAAATTGAAGAAAAGCTGCGTCTCTTCTTAAGCTATGCTAATAACACAACAAATGGTTATCCCGCAGATCTTAACGTCCAGAGTTCAAAACCAACAACAAGCATTACCGGCTGGACCGCAACAACCAGTAATACAGGGGCTAAGCGTTATCTCATCGGAGATAAAGGTGACAATGAATGGCGGAATGATAGTATCGCCTTTAAGGCAGCTTATGATTTTTCTCCAACATCCAGAGTCAAATTTTCATTCCTGAGGGCCACGGATGATTGGCACTATGACGGACCCCATACTTACTTGCAGAATGCTTCCGGAAATGAAGTTTGGTCATACGGAACAGTAAAGGAATCTTCTTTTATTGCCGGCGCAGGTGGAAGTGAATGGAACATGTATAACATGGGATTGGAAACCGAAATATCACAGGCAAAGGTAAAACTTTCACTTGGTTATCTTGATCAGGCGACATACTGGAATGTAACAGCAGACAGCAGTGCCACACGCACAGGCGGAACCGGTACAGTTTCAGATACGCCGACAACAGCATATAATGCCGACCTGCAAGTGACCGTTCCTTTTTTGGACGGACATATACTCACCTTTGGCGGCGTGTTCAAATCCGCAAAATTGGATAGTCAAAATAACAGTCTTACAAATTGGGGGGATGAAGATACCACCATGGCATTGACTTATCAGTCGAAGGGAAAAGACAGGACGTATGCAGTATTTTTTCAGGATGAAATCCTGCTCCATGAGAAGCTCACCGCTTATGTCGGATTTCGGCAGGATTGGTGGGAAACATACGACGGTTATGTGAATCAGATCGGCACTGCTGGTTATCCCAAAATTTATAGCACCCGCAGCGACTCTTCCTTCAGTCCGAAGGGTGCCCTGGTATATAAACCTTTTGAACAAACCACACTGCGTACCTCCGCTGGCCGGTCTTTCCGCTCACCAACGCTATATGAACTTTACCGAACATCGACCTTTGCGAGCGGTACAACTTATGCCAGCAATCCTGATTTAAAGCCGGAAACCGTGACATCATGGGATATAAGCGTCGAGCAAGGACTTTGGAAAGGAGCAAAGATTAAGGCGACCTATTTCGAAAACTATATATCAGACATGGTTTACTCAAAGACAACTTCTTCTACCCTTGTGGATAAGGTAAACGCAGGCAAAGGTGAAAGCCGGGGCATAGAACTGGAAGCCGAACAGAGATTTGACAAATGGCTGCGCCTTTTCGCCAACTTCACTTATACTGATTCGGAGATCAAAGAAAATAATGCAAATCCGGCATCCGTAGGGAAGAATATGGTCAATACGCCAAGGATTATGTTTAACGCGGGCGGTGATTTGGAAAAAGGCCCTTTCGGTGCCTCGATTACGGGGCGATACATGAGTAAACGTTACTCCAACGATGACAACTCGGACACAGCCAGTAATGTTTACGGCTCATACGATGATTTTTTTACAGTCGATACAAAGATTTCCTATAAACCGGTTTCCTGGGCGGAAGCATCATTTTCCGTATCTAATCTGCTGGACCGCGAATACTATTCTTATTCTCCGGCACCGGGAAGGTCCTGGTTTCTTAGTTTGACGCTTAAATATTAAAAGTCGCCTCCGGCGGCAGCTCTGATCAAAATTTCCAAAGAGGTGACTAATTAGTAGCCGGATGCAGCGGTTAAAGAATTACAAAGGAGGAAGCACAATGGATTTAAATACGGCCCTGTGGGCGGGAGGAACGCTTTTTACATTGACTGGCTTTGCCGGGAAAGTCGGTTTTGGTCTTGGTTTCGGCCAAGTCAAAAATAAGTGGATTGGTCTTACCCTGGCAATGTACGCCCTACTCTTTATAGGTATGGCTGTGCTTTCGAAACAACTCATGACATGGATTGCTCCGATTCTAAGCGGCGGTCCTTATCTTCATTTGTTTATGGCGGCGGGACTGGCGGCCTGGGGCATATATGCAATCATGAGCACCGGGCTGGAAAAGAGTGAATGTGACACACAGTCGGGGTTAAAATGGGGCTCCTCTCTCCTTTTAATTATTCCCTGCCCCGTATGCCTGTCGGCGATGGTTTTTTCCACCTGGGCGGCGCTGAGCGCCGTCCACCTCCCCGCATTGCTTGTAGGTTTAGGTTTGGGTGCGGTTTTTGCCGTCTTGTCGCTGTTCTTTGTATTTTGCGCCCGCACCGGAAAAACCGAAAGCCCGGAAACATCGCTGGGATTGGTCATGATCGCCGTTGGTTTGTATTTCGCATTGTCTCTTGTGCTTCCCGCCAAAATTGAGGCAGCCAGGAACATGTATTCGTCATTTGTCGAAAAAAATTACTTCCCGGCTCATTCCGATGCCGCTTTTGTTTTGCTTTCACTTACCGCAGCCGTTGTTGCCGGTTATTTTTTTATGGAAAGGAAAAAAATTAAATGAATATTTTGGCTGGATTGGAAACATTTCTCTATCTCGTTTCATCAGTGCTGCTCTACCCCGTTGTTGTGGCCTTAGTCTTATTAATTTTCTGGGTTCTCCTTTCTTTCGGCGGTTTTCTCCGGGAATGGATTGACCGGAGAAAAAATCATTTTTCACCGGTTACACATTATCTGATTGCTCTTAAGGAGTCCTTCAGGACGGCATCCGACCCGCGTCATCTGGACATTATAGCAGAACGTATTCTACAGGAGGAAGAATTGAAGCTCGTCAAATCCCTGGACCGTATTCGTTTTGTCATTCGCACAGGGCCGGCGCTTGGACTTATGGGAACATTGATCCCCATGGGCATTTCCCTTTCTTCACTGGCAAAGGGTGATATGCCGCAAATGGCCGGCAGCATGGTCACCGCCTTTACAACAGTTGTCGTCGGTCTGGCCTGCAGTGTAGTCGCTTACCTCATGGCGCTGGTGAAGGAAAAATGGGTTCGCGCGGATATGCGGGAACTGGAATGCGCAACAGAGCTTCTGCTGCGGAAAACAAATGGCCGGTCGCTGCCGGAAACAAAGGAGGAGCCGGAAGATGCAGTTTCTTAAAAGACGGCGGCGCTTCGACAAATACGACGAACCCCTGGAGGACCCCATTTCGGGTGTAGCGAATCTTTTTGATGCCAGCATTGTTTTTATAGTGAGTATGATGATTGCTTTGTTTATGGCCTATAACATGATCGATCTAATTGATCCGCAATCGGAAGTGACCATTACTAAAAAGAACGCTAAAGGCGAAATTGAGATGGTGGTGAAAAAGGGGAAAGAAATCAAAGTGAGGAAAGTCACGGATAAACGCTTGAGCGGCGAAGGCACCAGACTGGGAACCGCCTATCAGTTGAAAGACGGAAAGGTTGTTTATGTGCCGGAATAATATCTCCAATCGCATCTTATCACTAATTGGCGCCGTAGTAATTGCTTCCGTTCTGTTTATTTTAATCGGCTCCTCCGGCGCAGCATCACCGCAGACCGTTGTCTACCTGATGATGGGTGATTTCAACTCCAGGACATCCATAGAAGTTATCAAGAATATTCGGTGCAGGAATCCCGAGCAGAGCCGCAATCTTCACTTCGAAGTCATCACCGGCAAGACATCCGACAAGATCAGGCAGAGTTTGACAAAGTATGCCAAATCCGGCACGGCTTCAGGCATCGGTGTTATTCATATCATGGATCGCCGTCTGGTGGAAAACCTCAAACCGCGATTGATGAAAATGATAAAAAACGGTGTAAAAGTCTATGCTGTTGGCGGTTCTTACAGTAAGGATGATGAAGATCTTGGCCTGATCAATGATGAGAAAATAAACAGCTACTACCATGAAGGCGGCGTGGAAAATATCACCCAGATGCTGCTTTACTTACTGAAGCGCGACTGCGCCCGAAATGTTGAGTATCGAGAACCTTACGCTGTTCCTCATCACGGTTATTACCTGCGAGACGGCCGTCGCGTTGTCACCGGTTTCGAGGAATATCGTAAGCTGTATAAATCCAGACCCGGTCCCTGGGTCGGCATACCGTTTTTCAAAACCAATATCGACTCCGGCGAAATGCAGTTGGTTGACGCCATTGTCGACAGGCTGGAAAAAGAAGGGATGAACGCACTGCCTGTTTTCGGATTTCCTTCCGAGGTTGCCGTGGAACGTTTCCTGATTGATTCAGACGGCAAGGCGAGAGTGCAGGCTGTTATCGGTGTGTCGTTGAAAGTGGGCATGTCGCCGCAGCGGGCAATCCCCACCTTTTCCAAGCTCGGGGTTCCCATAATAGACGCCATTACCCTGATGTCCCAGTCCCGTGAGGAATGGGAACGATCTCCCGTCGGCCTGGATATCTTCGAGCGCAGTTCCATGATCGGCCTGCCGGAACTGGCCGGCATCATCCAGCCAACTGTAGTCGCCTCCCGCGAAAAGGTTTTCGACAGGGCAAGCGGTTTGGAGTATGTCACGGTGGAACCGATCCCCGAGCGCATCAATCGGCTGGTCGACAGAGTTCAAGCCTGGATCAATCTGCAGCAGAAGAAAAACGCGGACAAGCAAATAGCGCTGATTTACTACAACTACCCACCCGGGAAGCAGAACATCGGGGCTTCATATCTGAATGTACTGCCGGAAAGCCTCTACGAAATACTCAGCAGGATGAAGGCGGAAGGATATGATACCGGCAGAGGTGAACCAGACAAAAATATTCTCCATGAAAATATCATCAGCTACGGCCGCAATATCGCCAAGTGGGCACCGGCAGAGATTGATCAATTGGCACGCAGCGGCAAGGTAATTCTGCTTCCGGTGGAAACATACAGAAAATGGTTTTACGAATTGCCGCCCGGGTTCAGAAAATCAGTATTGAAGGATTGGGGTGAACCGGAAAAAAGTTATATCATGACCTGGCGCAACGGATCCGGAAAAACATTTTTTGTTCTCCCCGGTGTTCGCTATGGCAACGTACTGCTTGCACCACAGCCTTCCAAGGCCTGGGAGCAGGCGCTCCAGAAGGCCTACCATGATCCGAATATCGCGCCGCATCACCAGTATGTGGCTTTTTATCTCTGGCTGAAGAAAGAATTCAAGGTTGATGCCGTCGCCCATATCGGCACCCATGGCACCCATGAATGGATGGGCGGCAAGGAAGTTGGCTTTACCGAAGAAGACCCCTCCGAAGTGCTGATTCAGGATATCCCCAACATATATCCCTATATCGTTGATGATGTGGGTGAAGGCATACAGGCCAAACGCCGCGGCATGGCTGTAGTTATCGACTACATGACCCCGCCGTTTGACAAGGCGGGTATGAACCACGATCTGAAGAAACTTGCTGCACTAATCAGTGACTACAACGATGCCAAGGAAAAGTCCCTGCAGCTGGCTTCCTCCAAGCTCGAAGAAATCAACAGAATCGTCGCCAAAGGCGGCATGCTCGCCGATCTGAAACTTAAGTCCATCAACACAATCGAACATGTGGAAATGCTGGATGATTATATCAAGGAGATTTCCGAAACCACAACACCTTTCGGCCTGCATACATTCGGTAAATCACCGGAGGAAAAGTACATACGCAGCACAGCCGAAGCTATTATTTCCGTCGAAAAGGGATTAAGCGGCGCGGAAAGGCAAAAACGGGTAGCAATACTGGCCGACGCCATAAAACGCAGCGGACCGCGCGAGTTGGATTCATTCATTAGCGCCCTGAACGGCAAATATATCCCGGCAGGCACGGGCAACGACCCGATCAGAAATCCGGATTCCCTGCCCACCGGCAAGAACTTTTATTCTTTCGATCCGGCGTATGTGCCCTCCCCCGGCACCTATACAACCGGCGCCGGACTGGCCAAAGAGCTGATAGAAGATTACCGCAAACGCCACGGCGTCTATCCCGACAAACTTTCCTATGTCCTCTGGGCTACCGAATGCATAAGACACGAGGGGGTGATGGAATCACAGATTATGCATCTGATGGGCATTCGTCCAAAATGGGACGAACGCGGAAGAGTACAGGGTGTGGAAGTTATTTCGCGCAAAGAACTGGGCCGACAGCGCATCGATGTCACCATAGTGCCCTCCGGGCTTTACCGCGACGTCTTCCCGCTGTTGATGAATCTGCTGGACAATGCCGTCTCCATCGCACGTGATCAGGACGAGCAGGACAACCTGGTGAGAAAAAACACCCTGAAGACACAGAAAATGCTGATCAAGAAGGGGGTATCCGAGGAAATGGCCAAAAGGATGGCCTCGGTGCGCATCTTTACCGAACCGTCGGGTGCATACGGCCCCGGGCTGGATAATGTTATTGTCGCGTCCAATTCCTGGTCCAACGAAAAAAAGGTTATTGATGTCTACTTCCGGCGCATGAGTCACATGTATGGCCAGGGCTTCTGGAGCGAGAAAGGCAAACAGGGCAGTGAAGACTTGGGCGACACCCTGCTAAAGAACGCCCTTTCCGGCAGCAAGATAGCCATCCACAGCCGTTCAACCAACACTATCGGTGTGCTGGATACCGATGATTTCTACCAGTATCTGGGCGGAACGGCCATGGCCATCCGGGCGGTGGACGGCAAGTCGCCGGAAGTGTTTGTCACCAACATGACCAACCCTAAAAAGTCTATGCAGGAAACCCTCGAAAAGAACATGGGCAGGGAGATACGGTCACGGTATCTGAATCCCGAATGGATAAAGGCCATGATGAAGGAAGGATATGGAGGGGCAAGGTACATCGACAAGGTTGTCGAACATCTCTGGGGCTGGCAGGTGACGGTGCCGGAAGCGGTTGACGCCGCCAAATGGCAGGAAATGTATGAAACCTACGTGCAGGACAGAAACGGTCTGGGTATAAAGAATCTCTTCCGGCAGTCAAAAAATATGCACGCCTACCAGTCCCTGGTGGCGCGCATGCTGGAGACGGTTAGAAAATCTTACTGGAAGCCGGAGGCCGCCGTTCAGGAAACGCTGGCTCGCGAATACGCCCAAAGCGTTCGGGAAGTCGGGCTTGCCTGCTGCGATCATACCTGCAACAATCCCCTGCTGACAAAGTTTACATCTTCAACGCTGCTATCGATTCCGGGGCTTGCCCCCCTGGCGCATAATTTTGAGAACTCCCAAAAAGCCATAAAGCAAACGGCAACGACGCAGTCAGCGCAAAGTCAGGGAAATGCAAAGTTGAACCAAAAACCCGGAGCGCAGGCCTCAGCGCAAAGCGCTCCAAAACAAAACACAAATTCAAGCGGTAAAAACAAGACGGTAGAAGGCTTTGAAATGTCGGAAGCCGGTGTTGCTGCAGGCGCCTCGTCTGCGCCGATTCCCTGGATGTTTCTTCTGGGATTTCTGGTGTTTATCGGATTGATTGCTTTTGGATTTAGGAAAAAATAAAAATTTTTATACAAAAGGAATGGTTATCCATGAATTGTCAACGAATTTTGATGCTTGTTTTAATTCTACTCCAGCTGCCGGTGAACTTCGCGTGGGCGCAAGGCAATGAAGCCGGTAGTTCCTCTTACAAGATGGATGAGATTGTTGTGACTTCGGCCAAGATAGAAGAGTATGCGAAAAATTATCCCCAGGATGTCAAGATGGTAAAGAGATCGGAGATTGTTCAGCGCAATCTGCCGAATGTCGAAGAAGTACTCAAAACCATTTCCGGTGTGGAAGTGTATTCTAC
>JBDKUX010000052.1:0-9260 GCA_039679455.1 Smithella sp.
GCCGTTGCCGATCAGGTGGGTGACGGTCAACTCCGCCATCTCCCCCGCGCCGATAACCAAAACTTTTTTCCCGGCCAGCGTTCCGAATATTTTCTTGGCCAGTTCCACGGCGGCAAAGCTTACCGAAACCGGATTGGCGGCGATGCCTGTTTCCGTTCGCACACGTTTGGCGGTACGAAACGCCCGGTGCATCAGTCTGTTGAGCGCAATGCCGGTGTAATTTTCCGCCAGCGCCCGGCGGAAAGCTTCTTTAACTTGTCCCAGAATCTGTGCTTCGCCCATTACCAGGGAATCAAGGCTGGAGGCGACCCGGAATAAATGCCGGATAGCTTCTTCATTTTGATATCCATACAGACACGCGGCTTCTTCATCCGTTAAGCCGCCGCTGCACGCCAGAAAAGACCTGAGCATACCCAATACCTGCGGTGCATCCTCCACGGCGGCAACCAGCTCTACGCGGTTGCAGGTGCAGAGGTAAAGAACTTCCAGTACGCCGTCAATTGCCGACAGTTCACCCAGCAGATTTGTTGTTCTCTCGCATCCGGCAAAAAGCTTTTCGCGTACGCTAAGCGACGCCGTTTTATGATTTAGTCCAACTAATACGATCATATTAAATAAATTTATGCACGGTTGAAAAACAAAATCTGATCAACAAAGCCGACAATAAAAAAAGGACAAAAACAACACAGGATAGTGCCGCCATTCTGAAACCTTTCCAATTAATGGCCAGACGCTGATGCAGTAAAAAGCCGTAAAGCAACCAGACGGCAAAGGCCCAGATCACTTTGGGATCGGCGGTCCAAAAATGGCCCCAGAAAAAGGCGGCGTAAACAGCTCCGCAGATCATACCGAGCGTCAAAAGAGGAAATCCCCACAGCAGACCCAGGTGATTGATCCGGTCTAGGTCGCCAAGAGACGGCAATAGTCGGCTCATTGAACCTAATTTTTTATGTTTCAAAAGGCTGTTTTGAATAATGAACATTGCCCCGGCGCAGGAAACAAGGACAAAAAGCGCCTCGCCGATAATTGCCAGTACAAGATGAAAAGTCATAAACCAGCCCTGCCATTGGGACGGCACAATGTTTTTCTGTGATCCCAAACCCGCCGCAGTTATCAAAAACAATAAAATAAACGGTGCTATAAAAGCGCCCAGTATTCTGGTCTTGGTTTTGAATTGCAATCCCAGGTAGATGCCGCTGATTGCCCAGGCATAAACCGACAGAAAATGGCGCGAACCCAAATTAGCCCAACCACCGGAATTAATGGCGGCCCCCGCCAGATTCAGGGTAAGAAAAAGAAAACCAGCCGCCAGAATCCAGGTGGATGCCTTAGCCAGGGCAACTTTTTTTACCAGCAGCGACAGCAGATAACCGCCTGTCGCAAATGCGCAACACCCCAAAGCCAGCGCGAACATGATCATTTCCAGATTAGTCAATGTGCACCTCCTCGCCGGTAACGTCATGGATGATTTTCTTTACCTTATTATCATCTTTCTGCCGGATCGCCTCCATTAAACCCTGAGTCATCAATTGATCAAACCAGAATTTGCCGACGCCGGCATTTTTTTCCATTTTTTCGCGCAATTGTCCAAGCAGCTTAAGCAAAGTTCCATATTCTTCGCCGTAGGCGGCTTCGAGTTCTTCACGCAGACGCCGCGCCAATGCGGGGGAGCTGCCGCCTGTGCTGCAGGCGATCGTCAGATCGCCTCTTTCGACAATAGAGGGCAAAATAAAATCGCATTTCTGGGGATCATCAACAATGTTTACCGGAATCCCCAAACGCCGGGCGTCGTCGGAAATCGCCTTATTAGTTTTATCATCATCCGTTGCCCCGATAATTAAGACCGCACCTTCAAGGTGTTGAACATCGTACCGGGCGGCAACATGTTCTATCTCCTTCCTGGACTTCAGGGCAATCAGCTCAGGTGTCAGCTCAGGGCTTACGACAAAAACTTTCGCGCCGCTCTCGAAGAGTCTCTTTACTTTTCTCGCGGCAACATCACCGCCGCCGACCACCACGCATTTTTTGCCCGAAATATCTAAAAAAATTGGATAATATTTCAAGATTTTCCTTCCTGCTTTTACCTGTTAAAATGAATTAGGAAGCTAACACGAAGGGGGGCAAAATTCAAGCTATTGCAATAATTTGTGGACTGATTCTACTTTTGCCACTTCATGGTTATATGCGATCTCCTTCACAGGTTTTAACAAAATATTCCAGTAGCGCGGGACGGCTCGCCAGATGTAGATGGACATAGCTTGCCAGCACCAGGCCTTTCTGAAAACCTTCCTCTTCCGGGACAACGGTCCGTCGTTTTTTAGCGCTGTAGACCGAACGCCAGCCGTCGATTCCCTCGGAGCCTGCAAGGATCTGAGAGTAGTGGAATTCATGCCCTCTGGCCATGCTGCCCCTCTTTCCCCAGAGGGAATCCTCCTTCAGGAAAACTTCCGTGTAAGCCAACGACTGGATGCGATGATGCATCCGGGTCTTCGCCGGCAGCAGCCCGGCCATCGGGTGAACGGTTCCATCTGCTTTTTCCAGACTCCGGCAGAGGTACATTAGACCGCCGCATTCGGCGTATACCGGCCGACCGCTTTGGGCAAATTGTTTTATGGCAAGGCACATTGCCGAATTTCTTGACAGGTCGGCCGCCATTTCCTCGGGATAGCCCCCGCCGAAATAGAGGGCATCGAGACCGTCAGGTAGGCAGCTGTCACTTACGGGAGAAAAGTGGACAAGCTCGCAGCCGCGAAACTCCAGTTCATCAAAGAAATCCTGATAATAAAAATGAAAGGCGGCATCATAGGCAACCCCCAAACGTGCCCTTTTGGGAAGCGCCTGTTTCGCCGGAATATTGGCGGAAAGGAGCGGGGCTGTATCCGCCAGTTTGAGAAACTCTTCGCAAAGGGCATGTTGCTCGAATACATTGGCCAGTTTTTCTAATATCTGCGGTGAGAGATTCTTCCCGTCGACCGTAATCGATCCCAAATTCCGTCGGGGAAGTTTGGGCAACGCACCCCAGGGAATTGCCGCTACGAAGGGCGGAAGCGAGGCGGCCCGCAATGCCTGCTTCAAGAGCGTCGCATGGTTTTCGGAAGCGCAGCGGTTGGCTATAACACCGCCTACCTTAACCCTCCTGTCGAATGTAGCATAGCCCTTTACTGTCGCAGCCAGGCTTCTGGCCACTCCATGGGCATCGGCTGCAAGAACCACGGGAGCCTTCAGCCAGGCGGCAATTTCGGCCGTGCTTCCCTTCAGGCTATTTATCCTGGCTCCATCGAAAAGCCCCATGACACCCTCGATCACCGCGACATCGGCATCGGCAGTGACACGGGCGAACAGGTTTTCTACGTATTTATGTCCCATCATCCAGCCGTCAAGATTATAGCAGGGCCTTTCGGAGGCGACGGCAAGGTATATAGGGTCAAGAAAATCAGGGCCGACCTTAAAGGTCTGGACTCGATATCCCCGGCGGCGAAGGGCGACCACAAGAGCAAGGGTGAGAGCGGTTTTACCGAGGCCGCTGTGTGTTCCGCCAATGATGAGTCTGGGACAAGAGATACTCACTGTTTAACCCCCATACCCCTTGCAATTCTTTTTTTAAACCCATTTTGCTTACCCAGCGCTTCTACAACCGCCTCATAGACCGCCTTGCCTATTAGTCCGCCGATCCGGCTGTGACCGCCGGGGTAGGTAACCAGCGGACCCGATGAGCCCGAAACAATAATCATACCGTCGGTTCCAGTGCCCGTTGCTTGTGCATTTTTCGTATAGGTGCTGGGAACATGAAGATCTTCCAGCGCCGCCGTCTTGGCTTCAGTTGCCGTTATGACGGCCCTCACCATGCCGCCGTCGGTTACACGGGCGTTGGTGAGAAGCATAATGTTGATTGTTCCCGGTTTGGGTTCTTTAGACGTTGCCGGTGTACCCGATGTGGGGTCCGCTTCCACGTAACTTCCCTCATCCACGCCGGTTCTGACGGCATTGCCTTTCGCCCCGGCCGTGACTAGAGCGGTGACAACGAAGGGGTGGTGTGCTTTTGTCACCACAGCCAGATTGTCCATGTCAGCCGAGGTGCCCATCATAGCCAGACCGTCGATACGGAGCCCGCAGGTGTCAGCCGTTCTTTTGCGGATATTCTGCATATAAACTTTTGCACCCACTTTGTGATCTGTCTTTGCTCCTTCATCAACACAATTCCACAACTGTGGATGGGCGGAATGATTGGCGACGGCCTTTATATCTAAAACGCCGTCATTGGTGGAAAGGATGCGCCTGTTCTGCGGAAATTGAACAATAAGTGTTTTTTCCCAGAGGCCGTCCCGGTTGGATTTGACAATAGCCGCACGCGCTTTGAGATCCTGGTGCAGAGCAATTTCTTCGGCTGCTGCTGCAAAAGAAGGTATGAAAAAAATTACCAGAAATAAAATTATTCGTTTCATGTTTATAGATTAACTCCTTTATTGATGCCGGTTGTGTGGTTACAGGACATTTTCCCTGACGTTAAAGCTCGTCACGGCCCAATGGAAATGTCGGCGCAATCCGCTGCTTCCGCTTTTCTGAACATTTCGGTAACTTCCGCTTGGAGCTGTACTTCCAGCTCGTAAGCGTACCCGTAATTCAAGTCCTTATACCGAGAGGCAATCATCAATATCTTGACGAACAGTTTGGACAATTCTTTTGAAAACTGTTTCCGAAAGCCGGCTATCGTGTCATGATTCGGATGCGCATTGGCTGATATGTATCGGAAGGCCGCGGAATCGTAAGTGCTGCTCTCCAGTTTGCGGCTGGAAAAAACTCCTGTTACATAACCGTAAAATAAAAGCGCCGTTAGTATTTCCGGATTGTATTGCGTTGAGTCCTGACCGGCATAGGATTTACGCAAATAACGAAGGTCGAGTTGTTCCACTATCCCAACCACAAGTCGTGCGAGGTCACCTTTGGGCAGCCATGCTTCTATTGATAAGGGGAAAAAATGTAAAATTTTTCGATCATTCTGTATAAGGTTCTGTATGAAGTTCACGCTCATTTTATTTATACTCCGCTTTCTCTGGATAAGTGATTATTCAGTGGTTGTGGCGGTGTTTTGCCGACACCGCCACGCCTCGGTACAGCCGTGTTAGAAAATCCACTTGGCCCCGCCAATGACGGATCTTCCCGGCATGGGGTAGTACTGAACATACTCATAGTTCCTATCGAGAAGGTTCTCGACGGAAAGCATCAATTCAATATTTTTGACCGGTCTGTAAGTGCCCTTCAGACCGAAAACGGCGAATCCACCTTTATTTATAACCTGACCATAAGTTGAAGAAGATATGTAATTAAAATCAGTGACATCTTCATGTCCAACATAGTTGGCGATGAGCCTTGCGTCCCATTTTTCCTGACCGACTCTCAGCCCGAAGGCGCCGGTCCATTTCGGCGTATAGGTGAGGGTTGTATCAGCCGCTCCTTCATTCTCTTGTTTATACGTAAATTTATAGGTTATATTGGCAAATGGTTCCAGAATTACCGGCCAGCCGAGGGCGGCTCCTACATCAAAAGAAGCGTTCAGCTCGATTCCCTGTATGGTTGCGCCAGGGGCATTTTTATATGTTGATACCGCGCGCACTGTGTCGTAGTAGCCTACTATCTTGTCATCGAAGTCAGTATAAAAATAGGTGAAGTCCGCTTTGAATGCTCCTTTTGAGTAGTCGATACCGGCATCATAGGTAATGCTCTTTTCCGGCTTCAAGTCCGGATTGCCAACGTAATGCGTTCCCCAGGACATGTAATCTGCGGCCAGCTCCAGAGGTGCGGGAGCCCGGTAAGCCGTGCCGACATTGCCTTTCAAACCAAGATCATTGGTAATCTTATAGACTAGACCGCCCCGCGCCGTTACATGGTCCATGCGCTCTTTTCTGGAATCGCTTGCCAGACCCGCTGTCGCCAGCATCTCATTTTCGAAGTAGTCATAGCGTAAGCCGGCGTTGACAAGAAGTCTTTTATTAAAGAGGCTGAGTCTGCCTTCGGTAAACAATCCATAACTGTCATATTTGGAATCAGGATAGTATGGTGCTCCCTGGTTGCTGCGGGCAACAGACTTTATTCTGTCCCACTGACCGCCGATGATGATTCTGTGATCGCCGATTGCAAAGTTCTTTTGCAGGTTTACCCCTTGAGTGTAGATATCGGCATCGTAAATTTCGGAATTGCCCGGTCCTGCCATCATTCCGCCGTGCGATGTGTCATTATCCTTGATATGGTAGTACTTTGCGGTAAAAGTCCCGGCTTTGTAATTGACATCGAAGCTGTTCCTTTCCCTGTCTGTATAGTTATCAGGATCAAGGTCGTATGTCGGACCCGCCGATCCCATGTCCCATCCTTTCCAGTGCTGATATCCGACAGACACATGATGGTCGCTGAATAAATTATATCCTAAACGGGCGGAAACCGTTTCGTCATCGTACCCCGTGTTATTGATTGTACCATAATCCTTGGTTTTGTAATTGTCGCGTGCAGACCTGCTGGCGGCAACATAATAATCGAAGCGATCTTTTTTCCCGCTAACGTCGGTCGCGGTCTTCCAGTAATTCCATGAACCTAATTCACCACCCACAGAGGCGTGAAAACCGCCGCGTCCCTTCTTGGTTATAATGTTGATAACACCTCCCATGGCGGATGAGCCATAGAGGACCGATGCCGGGCCTTTGACAATTTCTATTCTTTCAATGTCGTCGGTGGGAATCGCCGCAAGGTTTACTGTTCCGGCGTTGCTGCCGTTGATAAGAATGAGTACCCGGCTTTTCTCCGGGTTAAACATGTCTGTTTGCAGTCCCCTTACTTCCACCATACTGGCCAGACCGCCGTTATATTTATGGACATGGCCGACTCCGGATTCAGTTATCAGATCGGCTGCGTTCTTGGCGGTGGAGTTCTTGATATCCTCGGCACTCATAACCTGCACTGCGGCGGAAACATCCTTTTTGCTTTCCTCAGTTTTTGTGGCCGTCACTACGATATCATCTATTTTGGCGATTTTTTTCTCTTCTCTGTTGGCAGCAGAAGTCTCTTCGGCAAACGCGCTGATCGCCAGGCAGAAACATATAAACATTAAAAAAAAGGCCGAATATTTAAGTGATATTAAACAACTTCTCCTTCTCCTCTTCATTTTTTCTTTTTCCTCCCTCGGGAATAATTGGATATAATGCAAAGCAAGTGACCGACTTTCTCATAACGTCAAGAGCGGCATCTTTCTTTACAGATTCGCGGCATGGATAGGTTTTCCGGCTTCGGGCTCGCATCTACTCGCCCGCCTTCCCATCCCGACGGCATTCCGTCGTGGACAGTGGCTTTGTATCGGGCTTTCGTTCCCTTCACGGCTGCGGGGCAGCGGGAGCATCTCACTCCTCTTCCCTGGATTCCTGCCGGCTCGCTGGTGCATTCACAAAATATCTACATTTTATCTATGTCGTTGTTCACCTCCTTTCATTCCATTTCCAAATCAAGCTCTGTCCAAATGGTACAGGTATTTCCCCCCTAAAACTTTACCTGCAAACCGGCGCTGACGGAAATGCCTTCGTTGGGGTAACCTAAGTGATTTTCATAGGAGACATCAAAAAGGTTATCGATTTTGGCGTACACGTCTGCGGCGAATCCCTGAAACTTGAGAGGTTGCGTTATTTTCACATCGACCGTCGTGTAATCGTCAAGCTGCTGAGAAGGAAGATTTTCCACCTGGCTGTAGCGTTTTCCCTCATAACGGAGACAGCCCTCCAAAAGGGTTTTCGTGTTGGGAACCGTATAGAGCACTTTTCCTTTCACCTTTATCGACGGTGTATAAGGAAGCTCTTTCCCGGTCTCGCTGTTATCCGAGTCCTGCAAAATTACACTTATTTCCGTATTAAGATTTTTCCCCCAGCCGTACTTTCCCGTTAATTCAACACCCTGACGTTCGGCCCGGTGGATATTGACAGGCCGGTATATCAAGTCTGTGCCACGCTCGGAAGAGATCAAATCCCTTGTATCCGACCGGAAAAGAGTCGCCTGAATTGACTGGTTCTGACTAAAAGAATATTCCAGAGACAGGTCGTAGGACCATATCCGTTCTTCCTGCAAATCGGGATTGCCGCGGCTTTGATCAATGGAACCGTGGGTTGTCTGATAGAGCTGTTCAAATGTCGGTATGTTCACCGTGTAACCTGCCCGTCCTTTGAGAACACATTTAGGCGCAACAGTCCAACCGACACCGGTGGAAAAACCGGGCTGGAAACCAAAATCATTTGTTGTATCGCCGCGCAATCCGATGGTTGTGGTTACGTTCCCGAAACGGCGATCATATTGAGCGGAAAGGCTGTTGCGAAAGCGATCATGATCTCCCGTCAGCGTATGATCAAATCTGTTAACCTCCGACAGACCGTCCAATCTGAAATCCCAGATATTATTATCCGGTGACCACGTTGCATTTACCTTTATGCCGATCTTGTCGTCATTGAGTCGATATACGTCTCCACTCTGCGCTTCATCCCGCAGATATACCGTATCACCGTAAATACCCGCATCAACAATTCCCTTTTCGCCCAGCGCGCTTTTATAGCGAACATCCAGTGCGCCTTTGCGGTAGCGTTGGCGGGCGTCCGGCGTCTCATTGTCCGTAGGGCCGGTCATGCCGTATTCGGCCTCGTAATAACGTCCGTTTACTTCATAGCGGCTGCCTTCCTGCCCTGTCCGGTTCCAGGTCAGGCTTACAGATCCATCGTTTCTGTCGCTGTTTGTCCGCTTGCCGTCTTTATGTTTGCCGGCGCCGGTCAGAAGAGCGTTGCCGCCAGCCGCCTGCAGCTGTGTACTGGCAGATCCTTCGATCATTCCGTAGGAACCGCCGCCGATCTTGGCAGTGTTCTGCAGTTGTTTTTTCCCCTCGGCCGGTTTCAGGTCACGCGTCACGATATTAATGGCGCCTTCGCTTGCCCCGGCTCCGAGCCAGACCGGAACAGGCGGCTTGAAAACGGATACGGATTCAATGCTGTCAATGGGGATGGTATTTAGATCGAGATTGCCGTGCTGGTTGCTGTTGAGGGGGCGACCGTTGAGCAAAACAAGAATACCGCCGGATTTTCCCGACCCGCGGATGGAAATGCGAGAGCCAATGCCCGAAGTAGAATACACTTCCACACCGGAAATGGTTTTGAGTACTTCTTCGACATTCGGCAGATTGCGCTGAACAATCTCCGATCTCTTTACCATCTTGACATCCTGGGGATAATTTTTCGCATACTCTTCTA
>JBDKUX010000053.1:0-50736 GCA_039679455.1 Smithella sp.
GTTATTTTCCGGCAGAACATTTCCAAAAAAACACCTCTGGGAGAAAAGGCAAAAGCTTTCATCGACAAGGGAGAACTCGTTCCCGATGATATTACCATCCCGATGATTCTGGATCGGTTAAAGGAAGTTGATTGCAAAGACGGCTGGCTTCTGGACGGTTTCCCCCGTAACCTGGCACAGGCCGAAGCACTCTGGGCGGCACTGCAGAAAGAAAACATCAATCTCGACTACGTTATCGAAATCGATCTGGATCGTGAAACAGCCAAAAAACGTATCATGGGACGCAGACTTTGCAAAACAGACAACAATCATCCCAACAATATTTATATCGATGCAATCAAGCCTGCCGAAAAAGACGGTAAACCAGTCTGCCGCGTCTGCGGTTGTGAAGAGTTATCCACCCGCGCCGACGATCAGGATGTCGATGCCATTGATAAACGTCATGGAATTTATTATGACACGAAGACCGGTACGCTAGCCGGTGTAAACTATTTTAAGGAGAGAACCAAAGTAATCATTGTTGACGGAAGTGCAGGCGTGAAGGAAGTATCCGAAGATCTGTTGAAGAAACTTGCATAACCATTAACATCCAGATTAAATATAAAAGCCTTCCGCAGCCTGGAGGGCTTTTTTTAATACATTTATGGAAAATATAAGAAATTTCAGTATTATCGCTCATATTGATCACGGCAAGTCCACGCTGGCCGACCGGCTGATCCAATTTACAGGTGTCTGTAACGAAAGAAATTTCCAGGATCAGATGCTGGACAACATGGACATCGAGCGAGAACGCGGCATCACCATCAAAAGCAATGCCATATCACTGCCCTATCGTGCCCAAAATGGCAAAGAGTATGTTCTGAACCTGATTGACACACCGGGACATGTGGACTTCTCTTACGAAGTATCCCGCTCACTGGCTTCCTGCGAAGGCGTGCTGCTGTTAATTGACGCCGCCCAGGGTGTTCAGGCTCAGACAGTGGCCAACCTGTATCTCGCAATGGAACACAACCTCGCCATTATACCGATCATTAATAAAATTGATCTGCCTTCTGCCGATGTCGACCGCGTTCTGGAAGAAATTGATTCGGAACTGGGGCTGGATCCGGACACCCATATCAAATGCTCGGCTAAAGAAGGGATCGGTATAGAAGAAATTCTGGAAGCCATTGTCGAGCGTATTCCACCGCCCACGGGCAATACCGAAAGTCCCCTGGCCGCTCTTATTTTCGACGCCAAATACGACTCCTTCCGCGGCACAATAATTCATTGCCGCATTTTTGAAGGCAGCGTTAAAAGCGGCGACATTATTAAATTCATGTACAACGATACAACGTACAAGGTAGAAGAAGTAGGCCATTTTCTGCTGACCCGTGCCAAACGGGAAAAACTCGGCGCCGGAGAAGTGGGCTATATTATTGCCGGTGTAAAGACCGTCTCGGATGTACGCACCGGCGATACGATTACTCTTCAGGACAAGCCCTGCAGCCGGCCTCTGCCCGGATTCAAGGAGGTCAAGCCGGTCGTCTTTGCCTCCATATATCCCATCGCCTCCGACGATTACCAGGATCTGGCCGATTCACTGGAAAAATACAAGCTCAACGACGCATCATTCATCTATGAAAAAGATTCTTCCGCCGCGCTGGGGCAAGGTTTCCGCTGCGGTTTTTTAGGCCTGCTGCATCTGGATATTGTGCAGGAACGTCTGGAAAGAGAATACGATCTTTCCATTATTCTATCTGTGCCGAGTGTTCGTTACCGTTTTACGCTCAAAGATAACTCAACGATTTACGTTGACAACCCGACCCATTATCCCGATCCCATAGAAATCGCCAAAGGAGAAGAGCCGTACATCCGCGCCACCATGATGCTTCCCGAACGCTACCTCGGTGCCGTAATGAAGCTGTGCATGGAAAAACGCGGCGTGAACTCCAACATGAATTACACCGGTCCGGGACGCATTGAGTTATCTTATGAAATGCCGCTTGCGGAAGTCATCTATGATTTTTATGATCGCTTCAAATCCGTAACACAGGGTTACGGCTCTTTTGATTACGATATTATCGATTACCGGGAAAGCACTCTGGTATTGATGGATATTCTGGTCAACGGTGAAAAGGTTGATGCTCTTTCGCAGATCGTCCATCGGGAACGCGCCCGCGCCCGCGCGCTTTTAGCCTGCGACCGTCTCAAGGACGAAATCCCGCGACAGATGTTTAAGATCGCCATTCAGGGCGCCATTGGCGGGGAGATCATTGCCCGCAGCACCATCAGTGCATTCCGCAAAGACGTGACGGCCAAGTGCTACGGCGGCGATATCACCCGCAAGAGAAAGCTGCTGGAAAAACAAAAGGCAGGCAAGAAGCGCATGAAGATGATCGGTTCGGTAAGCATCCCCCAAAGCGCGTTTTTGGCGGTATTGAAATCGGACACGGATTAGACAGGTTGTCACCATTCAAGAAAAAATCTCATGTCCCAATAGGAGAAAACTTCATTGTCTGTTCTCCGCCGGCGGAGGTGTCACGCAGTGACGGAGGTGGATAAGGGACCACACGAAACACATAATGACATGAAAATTAGTTCCAACATTATCCCGCAAGCCGGTCTTTACATTCACTTACCCTTTTGCCTGAGCAAATGCGCTTATTGCAGCTTTTACTCAATTGAATCCATCGGTCTTATTCCGGATTATCTGGTGGCGTTGCAAAAGGAAATTAAATTTTACCGCAAATATTTCCGCTCGTTTGACACCATCTACTTCGGCGGCGGCACCCCTTCTCTGCTGAAAGCCGATCAATTGGCGAACATTTTATCGTCTATCCATAAAACTTATCATATTGCCGCCAATGCTGAAATCACCCTGGAAGCCAATCCCGGAGATATCTCTCTCCAATATTTAAAAACGCTGAAGAGCATCGGCATCAATCGTTTGAATATCGGCATTCAATCATTCAACGACAAGCTTTTAAAATTTCTGGGGCGCAGGCATTCTGCAAAAGAAGCAGTCGCGTCAATTAATGCGGCCAGGCTGGCTGGTTTTGATAACCTGGGAATAGATTTGATTTACGGGGTTCATGGCAGCGGCATTAGGTCTTGGAAAAATACTTTGCAGAAATCTGTTGCATTGGTGCCGGAGCATATTTCCTGCTATCAGCTTTCTCTGGACGATAAAACTAAGCTCTATCAACGATATGTAAAAGAAAGTTTCCCGATGCTTACGGAAGATCAGGAGCTCATATTTTTCCTGACAACTTCCAGCCAACTGGAAGCCGCGGGTTATATACATTACGAAGTTTCCAACTTCGCCCGCAACGAACAGTTCAAATCAAGACACAACATGAAATACTGGCAGCATATGCCCTACTTGGGCCTGGGGCCGGGAGCCCATTCCTTTTTTGACAAGAAACGCTGGTGGAACAAATCTTCCGTCAGTGACTATATTACGGAACTTGCAGAAGGCAAAATGCCGCTTGATGGTTCGGAAAAACTCAGTCCGGATCAACTGCAGTTGGAGGCCTTGTTTCTGGGCCTGCGCACTCGATCCGGAATCGACCTCAAGCTTTATCAGGACAAATACGATCTGGATTTACTTGCAGAAAAAAAGCAGGTAATTGAAAAGCTGTTGGAAAACAATCTGGTAAAGCTGGAACAGGGATTTTTGATACCGACAATCTACGGTCTGGCCGTAGCCGACAGTCTGGCTTTAATTTAAATTGTTTTATTTAGTCTTCATGGGGTACGGAATTGTTCTTCACATACTCCTCATAAACCTTTTCTTTAACAAACAGCTCATAAAGTTCCCGGTCGATGTGATTATTTTTAGCCATGCGATCCATGATTTTCAGCGCTTGAGCTACACTTTTTCCTTTCTTATAGGGGCGGTCTTTGGCGGTAAGAGCTTCGAAGATATCGGCAATGGCAATTATACGGGATTGCAGGGATAGTTGATCGCCTTTGAGCCCCATAGGATAACCGGTGCCGTCAAGCTTCTCATGATGGGCTGCTGCATAATCGGCAACATGACGCATTTTTTTGGGAAATGGAAGATGGGAAAGTATTTTTTGAGTAACTAGAACGTGGTTATTAACTACGTTTCTTTCTTCTTCAGTGAGGGTACCGCTCCGAATGCATAAATGGTAAACTTCTTCATCGGAAAGAAGCGGATGATTCTGTCCATTGTTGCTCCATTTGCGTCTGGCAATTTTTTTTATTCTGTTGATTTTATCATCGTCAAGAAATTCACTGCCCTTGTTAGCTTCAACAAGAAACTGATAATCTTCATCTAATTCTTTAACTTTCGTCGCGATTTCCGCGTCACGCGCGTCTCCGGAGCTGTTCGAGAGATAATTATTTCTAATTAATTCCATTCGTGTTTTCACTTCATGGATCCGGTCATGCACTGCCTGGAGTTTTGTCGCTTTATCTATCACATATTCCGGAGTAGTAATTTTACCAACATCATGCAGCCATGCTGCAATCCGCAGTTCACGCAATTGATCATCGGATAGCTGTATACCGGCAAAATTCCCCTGCTTCATATTGTTTATTTTCCGGGCCATGGACATGGTCAATTCGGCAACCCGGCGCACATGGCCTCCGGTATAGGGAGATTTTTCATCAATGGCTGTGGCTATTGTTTTGATAAATGACTCCAGCAGATTCCTCAAATCAAGAATCAAGCGGTTATTGGAAAGAGCTATCGCCGCCTGTGATGCTAAGGAGAGGATCATTTCCTGATAATCAAACGAAAAAGATATTACCCTGCCTGTTACCGGGTCCAGGGCATTGAGCAACTGCAGCACACCGATAATGTCATTTTCATGATTGCGCAAAGGAACGACCAGCATGGACTGGGAACGGTAGCCGGTGTTGCAGTCGAATTCTTTTGTTCCTTCAAAGTTAAATCCCCCGGCATCATAGACCTCGGCAATATTCACCGGTTCGCCGGAAATAGCCACATAAGCGGAGACATTGGAAATATTGGCGTTGCCGTTGGCATCTTTTAATTTTATGGGTGACCATGTAATTTTCTCGCTGGTGCCGCCCATATTCAAACCCAGCGAATTATTTTGAACAATCGCAAAATTAAGCTCGGTTTCATCGTCCGACATTATGTAAAGCGTTCCGGCATCGGCATTGGTAAATTTACAAGCCTCATCCACAATCATTGCCAAAAGCCGATCCAGATTTTTTTCGGCGGAAAGGGCAATACCGATTTCGGTGAGTTTTTTTATCAAATTACGCTGGTTTTCTGCAAATTGTTGAACTTCTGCAATAAGTGTATTCACAAAATTGTTTGCTGAATAAAAATCTTTGAAGCCGCTATAAAGATGTTTTTCATTTTTCGGACTCATGGATAGCCTTCTGTGACGACATCGTCTTAATATTGTTTATTTTGAGACTTTTAACGAATCCATGTTCTGCAAGTCGTTAATTTATCGGATTACAACAGAAGAGATTTCTTTTTCAAGGCGTTTTTTCATTTTTTCCAGTTCATCCTCCGAATAATTTTTCTCTTCACCAAACTTATCATTCAGAGTTTTTCCCGGCATAAATTTTTGCAGGGCATATCTTTTGGCGCCTGTAATCAACTTGGTAATCTTTGAAACATCTTTAGGGGTGAGTTGTGATGGGAGAATCGTCGTGCGGAATTCATGGGGAATTTTAGACTTTAAAATAATCTTAATACTTTCCTCTATTCTTTTACTATCAAGCATTATGCAAACAATACTTTCATACTTTTCCAACGGTCCTTTTATATCCATTGCAATAAAATCAAGCAGTTTTTCATCAAGTAGAGCTTTGATGACTTGGGGGCGCGACCCGTTGGTATCCAGTTTGACGACAAATCCCAATTTTTTAATCTTTTTAATGAATGATGCCAAGTCCTCCTGGAGGGTTGGTTCGCCGCCGGTTATTGTCACTCCGTCGAGCTTGCCGCGGCGCGTCTTCAGGAAATCCAAAACTTCTCTTTCCTTGAGGCAGGGACTGAACAACTGCGGATTAACCAGTTCGGGATTATGGCAATATGAGCACCGGAAATTACACCCCTGTAAAAAGATAGTGGCGCAAATCAACCCCGGATAATCAATAAGCGACACTTTTTGCAAACCGCCGATTTTCATTATTTACTTCCTTAATGTTTTAAACGCAAAAATACATTGCAGAAAATGATCTTTCATTTTTAAATTATTATCTACGATGAACTCGTAAAAAGTCGCAAAATTAACAATTATCAGACGACCTCTCAAAAAGGCCGCAGGCAAGGCGCGCGAATACCGAGGACTGAGGCGTACTTAGCGTACGCCTCAGTAACGAGGGATGAAGCGCAATGCAGCATCCGGCCTTTTTGCGAGGCCGTCATTTATTAGAAGCTGAATTCCTGCCGCAGACCAAACTCCTCCTGTTTGCCTTTATTCCATTGCTTAACCGGCCGCAGGTAGCCAACCACCCGGGAATAAACTTCACAATCATCGTCACAGGTTGGGCACTTTTCCTTTTCACCTTTTATATAACCGTGCGACGGACAAACACTAAAGGTGGGGGTAAAAGTTATATAAGGCAAATGATAAGAATAACACATCTTTTTAATTAATCTTTTCACCGCTTCAGGATCGTCGATTCGTTCACCGGCAAAGGTGTGAAATACCGTACCGCCTGTATACTTTACCTGAATTTCATCCTGCAAATCGAGTGCTTCAAAAACATCATCGGTATAGTTCACCGGCAATTGCGTGGAATTAGTATAAAACGGCTCTGCATGATTCTTTTTATCATCGCTGGCGCAGATAATGTCGCTGTATTTTTCTTTATCAATCCTGGCCAGACGATAAGAAGTGCCTTCCGCCGGAGTCGATTCCAGATTATAATTATTTCCTGTTTCCTTTTGGAAATCGAGCAGCTTTTTCCTCATAAAATCAAGAACCTGTTTAGCAAATGCCTGACCGTCTTCCGAAGCAATGTTACTGCCCAGCAAATTTAAGCAGGCTTCATTCATTCCAACAAGCCCGATGGTGGAAAAATGGTTTTTCCAGTATTCGTTGAATCTTTCCTTCACACCGCGCAGGTAATATCTGGTATAGGGATAAAGATTACCGTCGGTAAATTTCTCCAGAACTTTTCTCTTTGTCTCCAGGCTCTCTTTGGCCACTTCCATAAGTTTTTCCAGATGTTGCAGGAATTCTTTCTTCGTTTTGGAAAGATATCCGATACGCGGCATGTTAATGGTTATAACGCCGATAGATCCGGTCAGCGGGTTGGAGCCGAAAAGTCCGCCGCCTCTCATTGCCAGCTCACGATTATCGATGCGCAACCGGCAGCACATACTGCGGGCGTCTTCCGGATTCATGTCGGAATTGATAAAGTTGGAAAAATAAGGAACGCCGTATTTTGCCGTCATTTCCCACAAATCATTCATATTGGGATCGTCCCATTTAAAATCTTTAGTAATATTGTACGTAGGAATCGGAAACGTAAAAACTCTTCCCTTGGCGTCACCATCGGCCATAACCTGCAGGAAAGCTTTATTGAAAAGATCCATTTCCTTTTGAAAATCTTTATAAGTCTCCTTTTGCGGCATACCGCCGATAATTATATACTGATCCGCGTAATACTTGGGAACGGTAAGATCCAATGTTACATTGGTAAAAGGAGTTTGAAAACCGACCCTTGTTGGAACGTTAATATTAAATATAAATTCCTGAAGCGCTTGTTTTACTTCCGTAAATTTCAATTTGTCGTACCGGATGAAAGGAGCCAAAAGAGTGTCAAAATTGGAAAAGGCCTGTGCTCCCGCCGCTTCCCCCTGCAAAGTGTAAAAGAAGTTCACAACCTGGCCCAGGGCGCTGCGCAAATGTTTAGCCGGCTTGCTTTCCACCTTACCGGAAACACCCCGGAAACCCTGCAAAAGCAGATCGTACAAATCCCAGCCGACACAATACACGGAAAGCAGACTCAAATCATGAATATGGAAGTCACCGTCGTTATGAGCTTTTTTGATTTCGGGAGTATATATTTCATTGAGCCAGTAAACTTTGCTGACTTCAGAGGAAATATAGTTGTTCAAGCCTTGCAGCGAATAATCCATGTTGCTGTTTTCATTAATCTTCCAGTCAGCCTTCTTCAAATATTGATCAACAAGATCAACTTCCATCTTATTGGTAATGTCACGTAAACGGGCGTGCTGATCACGATAAATAATGTAGGCTTTAGCTGTTTTGCGATATGGTGAAAGTAAAAGAACTTCTTCCACTATGTCTTGAATTTCTTCTACATTCAAAACCTTACCATCGAATAATTTTTCAGCCAGGTTTAACACCTTTATGGTCAATTTACGGGCTTCCTGAACAGCGAATTCGCCTGTAGCGGCACCGGCCTTGGCAATAGCATTGGTGATTTTTTCCGCATTGAATTTGACCAGACGGCCGTCTCTTTTCTTAATTTTCTTATTCATTTGCCCCTCCGTAAGCTATATTACTTTACCCTAACAACCCCATATATTGGGGTCTTTAATTATAATAACACTACATATAGTAATTATCAAGAGGAGATATAAATATTTTTTAAAGAAAATTAAAAAAACCTGTCTTATCTTTTGGATACATTGATTTTAGGAAAAAAACACTCTTTTTGCAGTAAGAAACAAACAACCGGCAATCAAATAATAATTAGCAGCATGTAATATTTGTTCCTTCCAAATCAAGAAGAATCTGCTTTAAGATGGCTATTCTGTGGAATGTACCTTCACCATTGAATACCCTTCTTCGTCAGATAAGCCTTCGCCTCATCGTTGCCCATCGCTGCGGCCTTTCTGAAATCATCCATAGCCCTGCTTGTTTCGGCAGTTTTTAAAAACGAGTACGCCCGCTGCAAATAAGACCATGAGAATTCTGGATTCAACTCAATTGCTTTGGTAAAATTCTTTATCGCTTCCCGAATATTATTGAGTGCAGCCAGAGCTTTGCCTTTCCTGAAATACGCCTGGTAGAGTTCGGGATCGAGTTGCACGGCTTTATCGGCATCGGCTAAAGCCTGCTGATAATCTTTTCTAAGGAAGTAGGCCCAACTACGGTGCGAATATGACCAGGCAAATTGGGGATCAAGCTCTATTGCTTTGTTGAAATCGGCAATTGCCTGGACGGTATGATTCATCCCGATATGCGCCCATCCATGTGTATGAAAAGCCCAGGCCAATTGCCGGTCGATTGAGACGGCTTTCTCACTTTCCTTCAGGCCTTTCGAGTATTGCCCCCATTCATTGTAGATAGCCGCCCGCGCCGCATAAGCTTTCGCATTCCCGGGATCAATTTCAATCACTTTATCGAATGCTTTCATGGCTTCCTGATTATTTTTTGCCGTATATCTCAGGGCATAACCTTTTTTATACCAATCGATAGAATTTAACTCGCTTACGGCTTTTACATATTTTTCTTCTGTGGTTCTATCAGCTCCGGCTCTTTCCATTTCCTTTTTTAAAATTTCAATCTTTCTTAAAGCCTCGTCGGTTTTTTCTCTTATTTCACTCAAATCCTTGGCTTGCGACTGGTTATTACGTACACTGTTAATGGATTTGATCAATTCTTCAGTATCTGCCGTCATTTTAACTCTTAAAGTGTAAGTTTTCCCATCCCATCTTTCATCAAGAATAACCGTCATTACGATTCCTGCCGTCAGTGAGGATACCTGGTCTTTCGTTAATTCAAAATCCTTTACGGCCGACTCACTGACAAGATATGTACCCAACTCCTCAAGAAGAATCTTTTTTACTTGAGCAAGAGCAACTGTTCTGGAAGTTACTTTGCTGTCAAGCTCACTGGCCTGATAAGAATATTCTTTTATATAGGTTAACGATTTTGCCTGAACAGAGGACGCTGAAAACAAAAATACTGACAGCGAGATAAAAAAGCTGAAAACATTCATCAGAGTATTTCTTTTTTTCATCTTATGCTTCACCATATATTTTCTGATTATTTTATCTGGCGGAAATTACAATTTTTGCATCTTTGAAATAGTTATTACCATGACAGGTTGTTTCTTGAATGATTTTGGCAATATGCGGCTCTACTATAATCATGTTGTCTTTAGTAACGTCGTATACCGGGACGACAAGCACATTGCCGCCTAAATACGGATTCCGCCGCGCCTGGTCGACAGTATTCGCATAGCGAACAACTCCATAAGTACGGATGACCCGCGGCTCCACGCTTTTTACGGAATAAACCGTATAAAACTTGTTCTCATTGTCAGTGGTTATAATAACCGGCAAGATTACTCGCTCATAATTGATTCCCTGAAGATTGAAGACTATTCCTGTAACCGGCATCGTCAAATCGTATGTTATATCCTTACTTCCGCTTGTTATCTTTTCCCTTTTTATGGAAAAATCGTCCAGTCTTCTATCCGGTGTTCCGCTTTGTTCATTCTTATGGCCGAGACCAAGAACATTCACAATTGATTTTTCAGCCGCACAAACGCCGTATCCACCAAGACAGATTCGCAATTCCACCTTGGCAACGGGCATCTCGCCTCTCCAGCGAACACTTTGTCCCGCAATACGGGCCGACTGAATCATGCCACTTACATCCGCATTAACCGAATCATTCTGCAGTATCAGGTTTTCAACTTTTGTGTGCGAATCAATCCGCACGCCTTTCAATGTTTCCAGCAGCGCCCGCTGACCCAGAATCGTCGCCGCTCTGACCGCTCTCATTTCATCCTTGATTTTATTGCCGCTGGGAGTCGCCGTTGCTTCGCCGACAGCGCTGACATAACCGTCCACCCAGTTGACCGCATTGTTTTGCGCAGCATCCTGACTGACTACTTCCGAACATAAACACACCAGAATAATGATCGCCAATATACATGAAATAAGATCTCTAAATGACATTGCTAAGTTCCTGTAAAATTCTTCTTTCGGCAGCAAGAATACCCTTCTTCTATTTCAGATATGTCGCCGCCGTCGATACATTCTGACCGGTTTCAATCATAATTTTTTGCGGTTCAGGCTTTTTCCATCCGCTTACGTCCAGGAAATCAATAGCATGAACTCCAACAACTACATCCGTCATCGTTTCTCCGCTTTTTTTCCATACACCACCATCCACCCGCCACATGGCACCGGCATCCGCAACGGAAAATGGACTGATGATCATAGTAACAGCCCCGGTCTGTTGCTTGTTTGTCTGGGCCGGAGGCTGTGTCACATTTTGCTGAATCTGAATCTGCATGACTGATGGCTGCGGCTGTGATGGCTGGCCGGACTGACCAGATTGCACTGGTTGATAGTTTGGGGTTGACTGGTAGTATTGGCCGTATTGGCCGGACTGATAAAGCGGTGTTGAAGAAGGATAGGGTTGTGTAGTCTGATTGAATTGTCCGGTCTGTGATAACGACGAAGGACTGATCTGACCGGTAACCGGCTGGCTTTTGACGCGCAGTTCATCCTGCAACTGAATAACATACGAAAAAGTCTGCACGGGAAAAAATCCAAGATTCAATGTCACATTCATCTCCCCGGAATAACCTTCCGGATTCCTCTTATTATCATAGGAATCTACCGGGAACTCTTTTTCTACATTCGGCATGGATACCTTTACCTGAGTTACCGGATTTACCGACTGCCATTCAATATGCAGGTTAACGGCGTTTTCCAGAAATTTGGCCTCATGCCTTGTGACATCCGGTTTCCCGGCCGTCTCAGCAGAAACACTGCAAAATATTATCAGGCACATAACGGCGATACTATTCCACAATATTTTCAGCTTCATCTTGTTCATCCTCCATTTCCGCCGAATTCTATTCCACTTCAAATCATAGTAATATCAACGCAGCGACAGGAAAGCTTCAGAAGCGTATTTTTATGCGCTGAGGAAACCGGCCGGCAGATGTCGCTCCTGACTCAGGAATTGTTGGAATTACTGTTATTCGAGGTCATCCTGTCTTACCAGACGAATATTGAATGACTCGTCCACAAGAGATATTCTTGCCTCCCACTTTGCGGGCAGCAGCGTATCCGTCAGTTCGCCCTGAATAAGATTGACATTGATTTTCTGGCGGATGATCTTGTCCGTCAGGGGATCGATTCTTGAATAAATTACACTGCTGAAACTCCGGCAGTCGTCTATCTGGGGAAAAGCGGGAAATGCTATCGCCAAAGACTTCCTCCTGGTATCCCGGGGAAAAAGTTCAATAATCCAGGCGGCAATTACATCCCTGCTTCCGGCTTCCGCCTGATCGCAGGCCCAAAGAAGATTACGGGGAAGCGACTTGTTCGCCCCCGCTTCAATAGACTGCAACCGGGCTTTTACCAATAAATTAGCAGCCGGAAATTCCACTGTTTTGTTCAGTTCCAGCGGAATACTGCCTGAATCCTGTTTGGTATATGTCTTTGGATTAATCATGTGCAGTTTATAGGCGACAACAAGCCCCTGCCCCGACGTACCGGCATCGCCTTTCGTTTCTCCTTTGATTCCACCTTTGAGAGTGCTCATTTCAGCGCCGATGCCGACTTTGCCTGATGTTTCGGATTTCAGACGAAAATTACCCAGGCGCAACGCTTCGGTGATGTAAGGAATGTTTGGTTCAAAAGGGATATCGGCCAGCGACAGAGGACTGATTATCTGCACTTGCTCCAGTTCTGTTTTCACAGCTTTTCCCTTTTCGACACCTGCTTCCGCTTTGATGCTTGTCACATTCAAATTCATGGCTGTACCCTGATCAGTGGTGACATATACACTGGCGGCCGGAATAAGCTGTCCACCCAACGAAACACCGGCGTTATAGGCAAAATTCTGCTGCATGGTATTGAAAGACCTTTCCACCTTGATGCGAATATCTGGTGTCGAAGAATCCTGTACCGGACCAAACTGCCTGGACCAGGCACAGCCGATAAAATGGCGGTCAACGGGCTTCCGGGGAATAAAATATTCCTTCTCCGTGATGGTTTCCATTCCCTTTTTGTGCGTTTCCATTGCAGTAGAAGCGCATCCTGCCAATAAAGTAATCATAACCAATACAAGTATCCCTGTTTTAAACGAGCTGTTGCTGATCCTCATCTTATGTATCATTTTAATATTTCACTCCAATGTTTACTGGAAAACGACTTTGCCGTATAAATTACACATCATGGGAAATTGAATTTTATTGAGGTTATTTTTCCATAAACACCGTTTGCCTTATTTTTGTCGAGCGGAAGATTCACTATCCAAGCTCGACCCTTGTATTCGGTATTTGCCTTCATCGTAAATGGTTTTGATGTCAGCGTATAAACACCCGGACTGCAAAGCCACGTGTAATCTTCGTTGTCTTTAACGTATGCATTTCCAACTTTCTCATCTCTAGCGACATGAATCTCTGTGCAACCGGTCATTGTTATAATTTCAAAATTTGCGGTAACGGTAACGCCGGTCCAGGGTGTGGTTCCCGTGTTCTTGAGGCTACCGGAAACAAACCCGGCAATTCCATTATTCGGGCTGTAATATGGATTACCGGACATGCTGATAGCCCACATTTCCCCAGTCTTGGGATTGGTTAATACAGAGGCCATTCCCACAATGGACTTAATACTTTCAGGGAACAGCGACGGCTGAAATAAGGCCAAAGCTTCTATTTGAAGCGTTTTAGCTGATTTTGGCAAGATAGTCTGGCCCAATGCATTTTGATTAAACAAACCGAAGCAAAAGGAACAGCAAAATACCAAACAAACAATATGTTTTTTTATTTTCATAAATTCCCCTTCAAAAATATGGCATTCTATGGTTTTTCCGGATTCGGATCAATATTGCCTTTATTCGGCACTTTTGCGGGCAGAATTCGTGTATTACTTTTCTGCGTTCCTCCCGGATTAAGTGTATCGTCACCAAGTCCACGTTTCACATCGCTTTGCCGTACGGTGGTTGCCACTGAGCCTGTAGATTGCTTTCCCGAGGCATCTTGTGCAGGATCAACATTGCCTTTATCGGGCTTACTTGCGGGTATGGTTTTCTTTGGCACAGGAAATGAAGATGTCCCCGATGGTTCGAGAGCGTTGGAAGCAGAGTCTTTTTTTGCATCCCCGGATTCGTCTTTCTGTGTGCCGCCGGATTCACCTTCCCCGCCTCCGCCGGAATTATTATCTCCTGATCCGGATACCTCCTGACCATCGATACTGTTAGACTCTTGTTTATTTCCATTTTTATCAACCGCCAACACGGATTGATATGTGTGGCCGTTTACATGATCCGTAGTTATGGTAGTCTTTGTACCGTCATCACTCGAATAATATTCAACCACGTGAACTTCCTGTGACTCGCCTTTTCCAGTGCCGCTTGTTTGCGAATCAGTCATTGTAGTATTACCGCTCCAAGTGCCGGAGGACATGCTGGATCTCAGATTCTGTGCGGCATTGGCACCTGTATTGCCCGTTAGAGAAGACTGCGTGGAATCATTACTACCCGTGCCGGCACCTGTTTTACTTCCGGGAGAAGTTCCGGTACCGGGTGGAGTAACTTTAAGTCCTGATCCGGAACCGCTCTGTGCCGACAAACTGCCAGCTAATGCCTGCGTTCCGGTCTGTCTGCCGGAACCTGCCACCTGAGCAGCGGTCATGGAAACATTCTGGAGACCGGCCTGACCGGCAGGGGAAACAATTCCTATACCCAGCATATTTCCCGGCAGGGCTACAGTACCGCCGATGCCATGCAGTTCCATTTCCAGAAGAGCGTTCCCCTTCATTGCACCTTGGGCAACATCGATAACGATTGTTGCCGCACCCGGTTGGAGTGACGCAATCCGTGCAGACGCGCCTTGAGCAGCAATAAGTGTTTTGCCCTGTTTTACACTGACACGAACATTCTTAATGCGATCAAGCCCCATTCCGCTTAATTGCACGGCAGCGGATTTTTCGCCGGGAGCAATTTGCAGCCGCGATGGAGACACCTTCTGCACCGTCATCAGCAAACGTCCGTATTTACTTTTGTTGATTGTCGCGGCCGTGGAAATATTGACCAATACGATCACCAGTGCGGCCATAATAACTGCCGTAAAGCCGGTGGATAATGTAAGAAATTTATTTGAAAATACTTTTAAAATTACCCTGCCCGGGTAATTCAAAATACTAAAACACTTCACCAATAATATTGACTGTCTTTGCATATGTATTATCCTTTCGATCAAACTCGAGCCAAAGCTTTTTAAGCTGCAATTTAAATTACTTACCGTGAATATCCCTCTATAAAAAACAGGATTATTGTTGTATAAAAATCAAGTTATTATCGCTTATGGGGACTTACAGATAGCTTACAGATTAAAAAATATTCACCACTGCTACTTGACACCATGTCTCAATCAGACAAAATCATTCAACAAGGATACAAGTCTGAAAAGATATTTGATTGTTCAGGAATTGCATTTAATTCTTTGGCGAGTGGCGAATAAATATATTGCGGTAGTGTTTAGTCAAGTGTAATTGCCACGGCTTATTGTCGTCGTCAGCCAAAAAATCCCCCCGATAGAGTGCCCGCGCCTTATCCACGAGACGGGAGGCGTGTTCATGATTTTCCCGTTTTTGTAAATCTTCAGCCTTATGCAGCAATTCCTCAAATGCCCTGGCATCTATCCAGCAGTAACGATTATCCAGCGAAAGACGGCCATTGCGTAATTTTATTGCTTTGGGGCAACCAAGCAGTTTGCGTAAACGATGTAAGGTTGTATCGAAGGCCTGATGCGCCAGATCGCCCTCGGCATCGGGCCAGAGTATTTCTTCCAGTGCTTCCTGTTTGATGGAGTTTCCTCCCATGGCGATCAAAGATTTAAGCAAGCTGAGGGGCTTTTGCTGCGCTTTGCGCGAAAATGTAACGGGAATATCGTTGCAAACTATGGCAAATCTTCCCAGCGTATAGATCTTAACCGGCCACGGCCATGCCTCGAGATGAAGTGGAGGAATTTCGGCAATAAATTTTCTTCTTCGGATTATTTCGCAAACATACTCGACCTCGATATCATACTCCAGAGCAATCATCAGCATTTTCATTGTTTCCTCGGGAATGTCACAAGTAGCAAAAGCATATCCTCCCTCCCGAGCGGCTTGGAGAGATTCTTTAAGTGTTGATAACATGATCTTTTCCTGCCCCCGTTTCAGAGCTATTTTAGCTTCCTGCATCCATACCTGAGGTATAAAAAAACGGATATCATTTTGCAGCAGAAGCAATTTCCCCTGTTCAAAATGACGCTCCATTGCCCTCAGATTGCCGGTCATATGAAACACCTCGGACAAAAGCAGGTGAGCAGATGCGATAGAGATGCAGTTTCCCGATTTAGAAGCGAACTCAAGTGATTGTTCACCATAAGTAACGGCCTGCCGGGAATTTCCGTTAATAAGATTTAGCCGCGCTACTTGAGAATAAAAAGCAAATTTGGACCAGTTCGGCCATGTCTCCGCGGAAATTGCCAGTTCATCAATTCTTTGTTGAGCTTCGCTGTAATTCCGGTTGTCAATCAGGCTCATGACGGCATGCAGCTTAAACCACATATCCTCCATATGAATACCTGTATCTTCGGCTGCTTTCAGGCCGTCATTTATGGCCGTCATAAGTGCTTCATTATATCCGGCAAAAAGGTAATACTGCACATTCGCCGCTAAACAGGCAATCAGAGCATAAGGATGGGCTTCACTTAATGTGCAAAGACGTTTCAATTGCTGGAACAACACCGCCGCTTCATAAGCACTTTTCCGGATCAATCGATCCCAAAACACAAGGCGAACTGCATGAATTTTCGCCATAATAGTTTCCGGCATCTCAGGGATGTTTAATGCGCGCCTCCTCCAGTTATCAGCATTGATCTTATTTGTCCCCTGCATTGTTGAGGCGACAATCATACCGGATATAACAGCAGCCTCCACTGAAGAATCGTTAAAAACTCCAATTTCCGAAGCCAGGCGATCAAGCGTGTCATACCAGTTTTCCAAATGCATAAAATTATCAAATTGGTAGGCAATCGTATGGATCACACCTGTTCCGGCCAGAATCGCACCCATCTTTTCACCGGTTGTATTAAATATGGCAAAGGCTTCTTCATAGGATGCTTGCGCCGACAAAGGATTGAAAGGAAATAGCACAGCGCCTTTCCAGTACAAAAGCCAGGGATTACTTTCTACAACACTTTCAGGCACAGCTTTCAGCCATTCTTCCAGTGTATGGTATCGGCCCTGCTGAATCATCGCCGGAGCATGGCGGACAATAAGTTCGGTCATTGCAGGCCAGTCGGGGACATCTTTAAAGAGGGCGACGGCCGCTTCCGTCTGGTCTGCCTGCTCCAGAATTACGGCTGCACGCTTCCGCAAAATGGCCAAAGTTTCGGGCTTTAATGTCTTTACCGCCTGGGCAAGCAGAAAATCACGAAAAAGAGGGTGGTACTCGTAGGTAACTTCGGAATCAAGGTGCTTCATTATGAAATAATTATTGCGGTTCATCTCGCCCAGGATATCCCCCGCCGCAGAATCCCCCGTAAGTTCGGACGCCATTTTAACGGTCATTCGAGGGAAAAACGCCGTTGCCACAAAAAAAGATTGTCGGGAATATTCCAAGCGATCAAAGATCTCAGTATAGAAATAGGCAAATATTTCTTCTGACGAGTGTTTTCCCAAAAGTAAAGGGCTCATGTTGATTTTGCGGGCTGCAATGGACAGAAGGGTCAGACCGGCTGCCCAACCATTAGATAAGCGGTAAAGATGGCTGACTATTTCCGGTGCATTAAGGTCCAGATGGCAGCCGGAAGCAATGATTGCCGCCGTTTCTTCTTTCGTCAACCTGATATCATCCCAGGTCAGCATATCCAACTGCCTGTTTGCCGTCAGGCGAATTATGGCATCGGGGGGTTCATTTCGGCTGATCACGATGACGGTAATCATTGGTGGTATTTGAGAAAAGGCGTTGCAAATCATTTCGTGGAAAGGCGAATCCGCTGAAATATCCTGATAGTTATCCAGAACAAGGATTGACGAGGGCTTTAAACGTCCGAAGAGTTTTTCAAAAAATCGCATGGTGAAAATCGGGATACCCTGCAGGTACTCCGGAGTAAGAAGCGGCAGCGGCCTAATTTTGCGAGGCGCGGCCTTTTTTGCAGCCAGTCCCATGTAATAAAAGAAGCCGGCAAAGTCTTCATCTCTACGATCAATCTGGTACCAAAGGCAGGGAATACGATGGTATTCAATATAGCTGCTAACCAGGGTTGTTTTGCCTGATCCCGCAGGCGCCGAGATCCAAATAACCGGGAATTGCCTCAGCTGATCCAGCTTCGTGAAAAGCCGTTGTCTCAAATATATGTTTTTTGCCAGGGGACGGCTGATTTTGTTCATGGTTTAATTCGACAAATTAGATCTTTATCTCACCGTGGCGCAACCATTGCTGCTTCATTAATTTTACAATAAGAGGACGGCGGAAATTATAGCCAGGGATTTCAAGGCCGTTGTGTTGTGCTTTGTAAATCTATCCTGCAACCCGTTTGCCGATATACGCACCGCCGCGCACATCAGTTCCCTTGTATTCTTCCACGACTTTTAATCCGGCATCGGTCATGGCGGATATGTACTCTTCCCGCGAGAAAAGACCGATTTCCATGGATTGTTTATGATAAGTTACCTCTTTATTTGTCCCGAGAAGATGGTGGAATATGACCTCCACAATTTTGGGTTCCTTGAGGCGAACCTGTTCCATGCGGGCTATTTTCAAATCCGGTTTATCGACGGCATCGACCACCAGAAGCTCCTGGAAATCCTCCACCGTACTCCACGGAGTGACCAGGGCCAGTCCATTAGGCCGCAGGTGGGCGGCAATGCGTTTCATAGATGCTCTTAGATTATCTACGGTTTTGACAAATCCGATGGACCCGTACAGGCAGATCATGACGTCATAATCCGCCTCCAATTTGAAGTCAATCAAGTTGCCATGATGGAATCTGATGCCGGGAAACTTTTTTCTGGCCAGATCAAGCATATCCCTGCTGAGATCCAGTCCGGACACGTTATAATCGTCCTTGAAGCAAGGAATATGCCCTCCCGTCCCGCAGGCCAGAACAAGCAGATCAGCCTTGTGCGGTACGCCATGCCTGGTCAGCAGTTCTTTCACCCTGGCGGCTTCCGTCGCGTATTCCCGGTCGTTTACATACAGGGCATCATAATAAGTGCAAATTTCTTTAAAATCAGAATACATGACATTCTCCCTGCATCGCTGCATTCGCATCAGCGCCGTATCACCCCTTAAACAAAATATCTGCCAATCTTACAGCCTGCGGATAATACTTGTGCAGAACAGCCCCGCCCAAAAATGCGACCCCCAGTGCAACAGCAAAGGGTTTCCACGTAGCTTTCAAAATGCTTCCAGCCCAGGCTTTATCGCTAAAAATTCGCGTCTTCTTTACAAGAGAAGCCGCAAGCACCCCTTCAAAAGCTGCTTCGGCAAGTATTGTAGGCGCACTGTAGACTACCAAGATGCTGGAAATCAGAATAGTGATCACCAGTCCCGCAAGAACGACGACTGCAACTACAATACCATTGTCGCCTAACACATCCGCCGCGCCTTCTACTGCATCGCCAATACCTTCAGATGAAGAAACATCGGATTTTGACAGGTACTCCTGTAAAACAATATTTTGCATCGGAATAGTGTCACTTTGATCGAAAGAACCTGAAACGCCGCCACCACCAGATGACCCGCCACCAAAGAATTGATTGCCACCACAGATAGAAGTAACGGATTCTACTCCTCCCGGAGATGCAGGGGTTGAAAGATCAATCCAGTCAACAACGGAAGCTTTTGACTCGTTTATCGAGGAAATCCAGGATAGCCAGAGTTTGACGCAAGCGAAAAAGACAAGATAGGAGAATACCACTGCTACTGGATAGCGAATTTTAAAATCAACAATACCAAGAAATAAAAGGATTTTTGAGAATAGAATACCGGAGAAAGTGGTTGCCAATAGGATGGCAGACATATGCAAGCGCAGTGAGTAGCGGTGCTTTAGATGCCTCTCAAAGGCGTGTCTCAGTGAAAGCTTCATAGTTTTTATTCCCGGGGTTAAACCTGTATGTAACCGCCGCTAAAAGCAGTCAGCTGCATCATGTCTTTGGGCATTCCTGGTTTTTTGATCATTGTTGACTATTGTCGATAACTGAAGCAACTTTGTTCCTGAAACCTACTCCAAACAGGCATCATTTTTTCTTTAATTTTTTTCCTATACCCCATGCCTTTCCAAGATTTTCACCGACAGACCAGTAATGGTTGTCCGGCATTGTTAAGGTAAAGGGGTTGATTTTCTTTATATCCAATTGCCCAGCGGTTAAATATTTATCTTCCGTAAAAACTTCTTTCAACTCTCCAATGTAAAGCGTGTCCACCGGCAGCTTAACTACTTCGTATACTGAACACGACATACAAACCGGACATTCACGAATGAGTGGAGCATTGGCCAGTTCCCCGTAGAAAACATCAAAAAGTCCGGATTTATCGGTTTTCGCACCGGAAAACAGTCCGCAATAATCAGTTTTCTCGATGAGCGACACATCAGGAATATTAATGCTGAATTCTTTGTTTTCCTCAATTCCCTTATTGGTGTAATGCGGTCCCAATGCTATCGCAAATAAAGGCGGCTTGAAGTTCACTTTGGAGATCCAGCCTACAGCCATGAAATTAGGTTTTCCCTCGACAACGGAGCCTACCAGTACCATCGGCATGGGATACAGCATAGCCGCATCAGTGCTTATTTTGATTTTATCCATGGGATGTCTCTCCTTTCTTTTGTTTTCAAACTGTTGTTTTAATGATCAATGCGGCAACCTGGCCGACGATCACTTTACTGCAACTGCTTTGAAGAAAGTGTAGCAAAACACGCCGTCCGCTTCGGCAGTCCGGTACAAATCTTTGATCCCTTTTTCAAATGCCTGCTGTTCGATTATGCCTGCCTTGATTGCCGCTTCCCGAACACCTTCTATCATAGCCGTAAAAGTCTTCTTCGTAAATCCATCGACCAGATCCGGCTTGCTCGAATCTACGTAGACCATGCGGGGAGAGACATAAATTGAACTATAGCCGGCGTTGGACAACAGAGGATATAATTGCCGCCCTATCATGGCATTGCCGCCGGCGCGGCGCTGCAATTCAACCTGGCATTGAATCGCCCTGTGAGCGGCATCGCTTTCCGGATAAAAGTACGTCGAACCGTGATCGCCTTCGATCACTGTAATCGTACCTCCCGGCTTCAAATACGTTTTCAGTTTGCGCAGAGCTTCGACGGGCTGAAAGAGGTGTTCCAGGACGAAGCAGACAAAAATATGGTCGAAGCAGTAGGGTTCATAAGACAAGTTGAAAATATCCGCCTGTTCAAAATGAACATTGGTCAGGCCCGCCGCAGCTACTCTTGTTCTGGCTTCAATGAGAGATGTTTCCGAAATATCGATGGAAGTAATAAAGGCGTTCGGGCTGTTTTTCGCCAGCGTCACAGTTTGCGCACCGACTCCGCAGCCGGCTTCCAGCACCTTGCTTCCTGCCGGATATGATGTGTCGGAGTGCAGCAGTTCGACCAGGGTAGAGGCCTGATCCTGTAAACGAATATTTTCCCGATCATCATAACCATGCACGTATGCTTTATTCATTTTTCCTCTTTTGCAGTTATTTCACCCCCTGTATTTTCCGAACAATACTTTGCGAATTGGCAAACATGACCGCTATTTCTTCATCTGTCAAACCTGCGCCTTTAGCAATTTTAATGGCCATCTCTTTACCTACGAAATCTGAGAAAGTATGGGCATCATTGTCGAGAACGAGTTTTGCTTTGCACTGTCGGGCCATTTTGACAACATGGCCGTTGGTTAAACTATGTCCTTTGCGGGTGGTAATTTCCAGGTGAATGCCGCGGATTGCCGCCTGAGTGGCTTCCTCCTCGGTTATCAAACCCGGATGAGCCAGAATATCGATATCCGCCTGCAATGCCGCCTTATTTGTCCCGGCAGGTACCGGTTCAACCGGCGTTTCACCGTGGACAACAATGATCTTTGCCCCCAGGTTACGCGACTCAGAGGCCAGTTCGGCGATGTCGCGCGGATCAACATGCGTCAGCTCAATTCCCGGTATAGCTGTTATCTTGCCGTTGCTTGTTATCTTTAAACAAGCCCTGATCAGGCGGGGAATGATAAAGTCGTAATTGGAATGATCCGCATGATCGGTTATTGCTATTATTTTATAGCCGGCAACATACGCACGCTGCGCCAGCTCCGACGGTATTAAATCACCATCGCTAAAAATGGTATGGGTGTGCAGATCGATCACTTTTTTTCATCTCCTTGATAATGAACTGTTTTATGTTGATTCAGCTATCAAATTTAGCACTGCCGGTCAATTAAAGATATAGTTATTTTCGTGCGGCCATTCGACCGGATAACTGTTTCCAGCGAGTTCGCAATACGAGCTAAAAAATGATACTGACCGGTGGCAGATTTTTCATGCCTGATAAACTTTGCCGGCATTATTCTCGCGCTTGCTTTTTAGCAGAAGAAATGTCGCCGAGACACGGCAAATGTTTTTGCCTTGATCATCCGTAACCAGACAATCACCGATAATCAGGCTGCTGCCTTTCTTAAAAACAGTTGCCTCAGCAATAAGTTCACCCGAGTTCACTCCTGCCAGAAAATTACTTTTCAGTTCGATAGTGGTTAATCCTTCGTCGGGTTGTAACTGCGTCATCATGGCATGGGCAATGGCCTCATCACCCATAGCCACAATCAGACCGCCCTGCATGGAATCCGCCCCTTGTAAATACTCGGAACGGACAGACATCCTGAATCTGGCATAACCTTCTTTCATTTCCTCCAGTTGAATTTCCATAAAATCCAAGAAAGGATTAAGACCCTTTTGTCCCGCCTTCAATTTTTCCAGATAGTCAACGTAATTCGTAATTCACATCCTCCTTTAAGTCTCTGTTTGATAATACTTCTTTATTTACATTATTAAGCAGGGAAGCCATTCATATATATTTTATGCCAAAAATTATTCAATGATTATTTACGAGACCATTGCTTTTTATCAGATTAGCACGCTGCCCGCGTCTGGCTATATTTTATCCAAGCAAAATAAAATACATGGATATATCTTATCCAGCCTTCTTTTGTCTGCATCATCATTTATTTTTATATTACTTATTATTAACAAGTGCTTATAATTTATTTATAACTATGGCATATGCCTTGCTATTGCACTGAATATTCGCCCACAAAGAAGGATATTCATGATGTTTATATTTCCGCAGCAAAAAACTTATGATAAGCGGTATATTAAAAATTATTTTTCCGGAAGGCATTTTGATCAACTTTCGCTACATGTCTTAGCATCATATTTTAACGAAATGCTTAAAGCAGGATTACTTATGAATAAAATAATTTTCTCGGTATTGCTCTTTATATTCCTCATCTGTCCCGATACTTATGGCGCCGACAAAGTAATAACAAAAGGTGACGTGCTTGATTTACAGCAGTGTATTGATATTGCCCTGCAGCAGCATCCCAATCTCTTCGCCGCCGCAGCTACAATAAGAGCTAATGAAAGCAAGATCGGCCAGGCCAGAGCAAATTATTTTCCGCAGCTCACCCTCCAGTCCGGTTATGATCGAATCGGACCGTCCTCCTCATCATCACTGTCCAGAAGCGATCCCTATGATCGTTATTCCAGTTCTTTGAACTTAAGTCAGAACATTTTTGATTTCGGCAAGACTTCCACTCGGGTGGAAATACAAAGTCTGAACAAAGAATCGTCTCAAGCCGACCTGCTCGATTCCAGAAGCCTTGTTATTTATAATGTAAAACAATACTATTATGGATTTTTGCAGGGTAAGATGAGCCGGGATGTATCGCAGGAAACGGTAAATCAGTTCCAGCAGCATTACGAAATAGCGCAGGCCTATTTTGAAGCGGGAAAAAGCTCCAAGATTGATGTCACCAGTGCGGAAGTAAGTTTGAGCAACGCCCGCATACTTTTAGTGAAGGCGGAAAACGCCCTGCGGATAGCAAGGGTAAATCTCAACAATGCCATGGGAATAATCAATGCACCCCAATATGAAATCAAAGATATTCTAAACTATAGCCCTTACGAAATGTCTCTGGCTGATGCAATGCAAACGGCATACAAGAACAGGCCTGATCTTCTCTCCGTAGCCAAGAAAAAGGAAGGCCAGGAAAAAACAATTGAGCTGAACAAAAAAGAATATTTGCCGACCCTGTCGGGAAATGCTTCCTATGGCTACTCCAGCGATGATTTATCGATTAATAATGACAATAAAAGCTGGAACGTCGGTGCGGCTTTAACTTTTCCCCTTTTCACCGGACTTTCCACAAAATATCAAATACAGGAAGCCCGGGCTAATTTGGACGTCCTGAAGGCCAATGAAGACGCCCTTAAGCAGAAAGTATCTCTGGAGGTGGAATCAGCATTCCTGTCCATGAAGGAAGCTGAAGAACGAATCTCAGCGGGTAAAACAGTCATCCGGCAGGCCGAAGAAAATTTAGAACTGGCCCGCGGACGATATTCGGCCGGTGTCGGCAATCATATTGAAATTACCGATGCCATGATCTCTTTAAATAATGCCCGGATGACATATATAAACGCCTTGTCCGACTACTCGGTAGCACAGGCCGGCCTGCAAAAAGCAATGGGAGTTAATAAATGAAAAAAATTATTCTTGCAGCTGTTGTTCTTATCGCCATCGGAATTGGACTTTTTCTTTTTCTCCGGTCTGATAAAAACGAACCAAAATATGTCACGGAAAAAGTGACCCGTGGCGATATTAAAGCCACGGTCTCGGCAACCGGTACTGTTAATGCGGTGACGACTGTCCAGGTAGGAACTCAGGTTTCGGGAACAATTAAACAGCTTTTTGTCGATTATAATTCCCCGGTAAAACAAGGACAACTCCTGGCTCAAATCGACCCCGCCGTCTTTGAAGCCCAAGTCGGTCAAGCGCGGGCCAATTTAATGTCTTCCAGAGCGGCGATGGAAAAAGCGCAGGTAACGCTGCGTGACACTAAAATAACCTATGAAAGAAATAAAACACTGTTTGCCAAAAATTTTATCGCCAAAAGTGATCTGGATACGGCGGAGACAAATTATCTTTCCGCAATAGCTCAGATAAAAGTCGCCAAAGCGCAAATTCAACAGACTCAAGCCGCTCTGGATTCCGCCTCCGTGAATTTAAAATATTCCCGAATACTTTCTCCGGTAAACGGCATTGTTATTTCCCGTAATGTCGATATCGGCCAGACGGTGGCGGCAAGTTTTCAGACGCCCACTCTCTTTACCATTGCCCAGGATTTAACCAAAATGCAGATAGATACAAGTGTTGATGAAGCTGATATCGGCAAAATGAACGTCGGACAAAATGCTACTTTCACGGTTGATGCTTACCCGGAAATAACTTTCCACGGGAAAGTTTCTGTTGTACGCAATGCCCCGATTACTGTCTCTAACGTTGTCACTTATGATACCGTCATTACAGTTGACAACGCTGATCTGAAGCTCAAACCGGGAATGACGGCCAATGTTTTGATTGAAACGGCAACAGCAGCAGGGGTGCTGAGAGTCCCGAACGCCGCTCTCCGCTTCAAACCGGCTGCATCCGGACAAAACGGCGCTAAAAGCAAAACACAAAAAGCCGCAAAAGGTCCGGGGGTCTGGATTTTAGAGAATAAAAAACCGAAGCAGATAAAAATAACAACCGGCATCAGCGACGGCAATTATACGGAAGTAAAAGATGGCGGCTTAAGCGAAGGGCAGCAGATTATCACTGATGACGCCGCCGTCGGCAAGAAAAAAACCGGTCAGGCAGCCGGGCCTCCACCGTTTATCCGTTGAAGGAATTAAAATGACTCTGATCGAAACAATAAATCTCTGCAAATTTTACCATGTGGGAGAAAATGACGTTCATGCCCTTGATAACGTCTCCATTCGAATTAATGCCGGAGAATTTGTGGCGATTATGGGGCCTTCAGGTTCCGGCAAGTCCACTTTTATGAACCTGATCGGCTGCCTCGATCAGCAGACCAGCGGCGATTACCTGCTGGATGGCACAAGCATCGGCGGATTGAGCAAAGACGAACTGGCCGAAATTCGCAATAAGAAAATCGGTTTTGTATTTCAGGGATTTAATCTGCTGCCGCGCACATCCGCTCTGGAAAATGTTGAGCTTCCCCTCATTTATAACCACATTTCCGCCAAAGAAAGAAGGCAAAAAGCCATGACCGCGCTGAAAATACTGGGACTGGAAGGACGCGAAAATCATCATCCCAATCAGCTTTCCGGAGGACAACAGCAGCGGGTGGCCATCGCCCGCGCTCTGGTCAATGAGGCGCCTGTTATTTTAGCCGATGAACCCACGGGAAATCTCGATACGAAGAACAGCGTGGAAATTATGGAATTGTTCGTCCGTTTAAATGCGGAATATAAGACAACAATAATCCTGGTTACCCATGAACAGGATATTGCTGATTTCAGCAAACGAATCATCCGTTTTCTGGATGGCCGTATTGTGAGCGATGAACTGGTGATAAAGAAATGATCAATATGAACTCGACATTAAAAATTGCGCTGCTGGCTTTGTGGGTCAATAAAATGCGGTCTTTTCTCACCATGCTGGGTATAATCATCGGCGTGGGCGCTGTTATCGCCATGCTCGCCGTCGGCACTGGCGCCAGCGAAAAAATATCCCAGCAGATAGCCAGTGTCGGCAGCAATCTGATCATGGTGGTTCCCGGCAGCATGACTCAAAGCGGCATTCGCATGGGCAGCGGCAGTTATTCCACTCTAACCATAAATGATGCCGAAGCCATTGAAAAAGAATGCTCCGCAGTAAAAGCAGTGGCTCCTGTTGTTAATACCGCCGCCCAGGTTGTTTACGGCAATCAGAACTGGTCAACGGGCATTTATGGAACCTCTTCCGGCATTCTGGAAGTGAAGGATTGGGCGCTTGTGGCCGGAAGGAACTTTCTTGATCAGGATATCCGCTCCGCCACCAAGGTCTGCATTTTAGGTCAAACCGTAGTAGACAACCTCTTCGGAGGCATTGATCCAATAGGACAGGTAGTTCGCATAAAAAAAGTCCCTTTCACGGTAATCGGCATACTGGAACTCAAAGGACAATCCATTATGGGACAGGATCAGGATGATGTCATTTATATACCGGTAACCACGGCGCAGAAAAAGATTGCAGCTTCGCACGTTCCGGGAATGGTGCGCTCCATCATGGTCAAGGCGAAAAGCGCCGAATATCTGGAGCTTGCCGAAAAGCAGGTTACCGAATTGCTGCGCCAGAGACATCGCGGCAGCCCCAATAAAGAAGATGACTTCACTGTGAGAAACCTCTCGCAGATGATGCAGGTAGCGGAAGAGTCGGCCAAAACAATGACTATATTGCTGGGCGCGATTGCCTCCATTTCCCTGCTGATCGGCGGAATAGGCATCATGAATATCATGCTGGTTTCGGTAACGGAAAGAACCAGGGAAATAGGCATTCGCATGGCTATCGGGGCGAAGACCTGGGATATTCGGATTCAGTTTATTATTGAAGCACTTACTCTTTCTTTAATTGGCGGAACATTCGGAATAATCGTGGGAGTAACCGGTTCTACTCTCCTTTCGATTTTTGCCGGTTGGACGACAATTGTTTCCCCGCTGTCCATCATTCTGGCTTTCGGCTTCTCCGGCCTGGTTGGAATATTTTTTGGTTTTTATCCGGCTTACAAGGCTTCCCTGCTAAATCCCATTGACGCCTTGCGTTACGAGTAATAATATATTCTCCACTAATATCCCTTTACTTTTGATTTTATACTATGAATCTTCGCATAACTCTTTCTGAAATCACCGGCAGCCTCAAACTTACATTTCGTGCGCTGCAGTCCCGCAATTACCGGCTTTTTTTCTCCGGTCAATTCATATCCCTCACAGGCACCTGGATGCAGCAGATTGCCGTAAGCTGGCTTATCTACCGAATGACCAATTCCGTCTTTCTGCTGGGGTTTGTCGGTTTCATCAATATGTTCCCTACCTTTGTCATCTCCCCTTTCGCCGGTGTCTGGTCCGACCGGACTAACAAGCACCGGATTCTGATCTGGACGCAGTCTCTATCCATGATCCAGGCTTTGATTTTGGCATTATTAGTGCTGACGGACAGCATAGCCGTCTGGCAAATAATTGGTTTAAGCTTATTCATCGGCTGCATAAACGCTTTTGACGTTCCTGCCAGGCAGTCTTTTGTCATAGAAATGATCGAAGACCGGCGGGACTTGGGCAACGCCATTGCACTGAACTCCGCAATGTTCAATGGAACCCGGTTTCTGGGGCCTTTTCTCGCCGGTATTTTAATTGCCGCCTTTGGAGAAGGAATTTGCTTTCTGATCAACGGACTCAGCTATATTGCCGTTATTTACGCATTACTTTCGATGCAGATAGTTTATCTGAAGAAAGAAATTAGAAATAACAGTATGCTGCAAGAATTAAAAGAAGGGTTCAGCTATGTTTTAAATTCCCCTAAAATGAGATCAATACTCTTACTGATGGCCCTGACCAGCATCATGGGCATACCTTTCATTGTCCTTATACCTGCCTATGCCAAAGACATTCTGCAGGGCGGCCCGCATACTCTGGGATTTTTAATGTCTTCCATGGGAGCAGGGGCTTTTTTAGGCGCTTTCTACCTGGCTTCCCGGGTAAACGTGAAAGGTTTACGTAAAAACATTCCCTTTGCCGTGTGCGTTCTCGGCCTCGGTCTCATCGGCCTGTCACTCTCGCATTTATTATGGATTTCCTTAATATTAATTTTTCTGGCCGGATTTGGAATGATGATGCAGGTTGCCTCCAGCAATACCTGGCTGCAGACTAATGTAGACGACGACAAACGCGGACGGATGATGAGCTTTTTTGCCGTTTCTTTCCTGGGCATGGCGCCTTTCGGCAGCCTGCTGGCCGGAAGTATGGCCGCCAGACTGGGTATCGGACTGACGCTTTTTGCCGGTGGAATATGCTGTATTCTCGGCGCACTGCTCTTTCACTTCAGAAACTATCCTCCAGCCGCTTCATCTTAAAATCATTCATAATTAATTTCTTGCAAAAAGATCACCCATGCTTTAAACACCGCTTATGACAAGAAAAATTCTCTCCATTAATCTTTTGCTTTTATTTTTGATATGTTTCTGTACATTGGCCGGGCAGTCTCTGGCTGTGGAACCTTCCACGCAGGAATTAAAAAATTTTTTGATGACACTGGACCGGCAGTGCAAAAACTACGGATGGAAGGATATAAGACTTACGGGAATTCCCTGGGAATATTACCGGACAAGCGCTCAGAAAAATCCGTTGATTTTTGCTGTTTTTGGCGACTACAAAAACAATTGTATTTTATTTCTGGGCGGTGTTCACGGAGATGAATCGCCCACCGTTTATGTCTTGTTGAAATTTGCCAACTATATTCGAGACAACCCGAATTATTTTAAGGATAAATGCGTCATTATCGCTCCCCTGATCAATCCAGACGGTTTTTTTGCCAATCCGCCACTGCGTACCAATGCCGGCGGCATTGATTTGAACAGAAACTTCCCCACCCATGACTGGCAGGCCATGGCCTGGAAACAATGGAAGAGCAAAGGCCAGATGAACAAACGTTATTTTCCCGGCAACAAACCCGCATCAGAACAGGAAACGTTGTTTCAGATGGCCCTGATTAACAGATTCAAGCCGCAAAAAATACTAACAATGCATTCACCGCTGGGCTTCTACGATTTTGACGGCCCCTCGTCCAATCTGGACTCGTTTGAACACTGGATGGAAAAAGTCAGCCAAGAGACTCAATATCCCCTGAAAAAATTCGGCTATTTCCCCGGCTCACTGGGCAATTATGCCGGGCATGAACGCAAAATTTTTACTTTGACGCTGGAACTGCCCTCTTCCGCTCCCCAGAGAGGAATTGAATTTTTCAACAAATTTCAACCGGCTATCGTAAAATTTTTTGATCTCCGGGTTCTCGGTAAAGAACCTTACATAAGGCTGGCTGATAAAAATATCAATGTTCAAAAATAATGCTTTCAGGGAGGGTAACATGCCAAAAAAATTGGGAGCAAAACTGGATAAACAATCCATCGAAAATCTAAAAGCGGGCCTTGAGGAATACAACAATATCATCGCCAAATTGAAAACCATCGATAAAGTTATGAAAGCTCCCCTGCGCATAAACAGGGGCATCTTTACAAAATTGGGCAGAGAGGAAAGGCGTATTTTATTACGGGATAAAATTAATGAAGCCTTTAAAGCCGACGCCTACGGGGATTTTGACAAACTCATAAGACTCACCCATCAATCTTATAATCTGCATAAAGCACTGCCCAGCACGGAACACAATACACATGAATTCATTACCGACCAGGCAATCGCTCTTCTTGGAATTAACCCCGTTATTGCCGACACCCTTCATACTTACTGCACTTATCCGGATGAACCCAAAAGCGACATGTCCGATCTGATTTTTGAAGGCCACTTCTACGGGAAGACCAGCGCCGGAGCGCCGGGTAATTTCCTCGTCGATGCATTCCCCGAAACGGCTCTACGGGCAATGGAATTAGTTAAAAAAATCAGGTTTGGCGCGGATGAGGATATTCACGAACATGCCGTTATGAACTTTACCCGATATTTTAATCAGTCTATTCCTCCCGCATCAGCGGATCTGAAACACTTTTATCTTGGTGTGGCGGCGCATTTTCTTCAGGATCTTACAGCGCCTCATCATGCGGGCAATTATCCTGCAGTGCCTTACGTTGATCATTATTTCTTCGAAAAATTCACCAGTCAGTATGTCTACGATGAACCTGAATTTGCAATCAGCCGGGCCGGTTATAATAATTTCAAGGCAAAGATGGCAGCAAAGCCTGCTCAGCCGGAGCCGTTCGCCCTCGAAGTTAACGGCCTGGCCACACCTTTCATCCAGTACATTGAAACCGATTTTCATCGTATGCTGGGAGGTGATGAACCTGATATGGCGTCTATGGATAAGGAAATTGACAAATTAAATAAAATACTGCTGGCCGGAAAAAACGAGGACTGGGAAAAAGCAATCGTCGGCGCCATACCGCTGGCTGTTTACGCAACAGCATACCTGTTTGAGTCGTCCCTCATGTAAAACCGGCAAAAAATTCTTTTTAAAGAATTGTTGTCTGATACAGTTTACAGAAAGACAGTCCTTCTCCGGTATTGAAAATCTACCGGTTAATGAATAAATTATTAGATAATTTATTTAGATTGGAATTAAATGATAGGAGGTCGTTATGAAAACCATCATATTAGACGATATCCGCTTCTCACAATTCACACCGGAGAATTTGCCGGAAAGTCTGCCCAATATTGCCAAACTGCGAACGGCTCAGATAAATCTCAAACCGCAGGTTTGCATTGAAAGAGCGCATTACGTAACCCGCTATCTGCGGGATCTGGCTGATAAGACCGAGCCAATGGAAATACGCTACGCCAAAGCGGTTAATTATTTCCTGAGCAATAAAAAACCGCAGTTTTTTGATGACAATCTACTGGCCGGAACAACTACATCCAAGCCATTTGGAGCACCGGTTTATCCGGAACTCACCGGTACGCATATCTGGCCGGAACTCGATACCATCAGCACGCGGGAAAAAAATCCTCTGCTGCTTTCCGCCGAAGAAGCAAAAGAACTGAATTTTGATATTTTCCCGTATTGGATGGATAGAAACATTCTGGAATATACGCGAAACAAATATCCGCATCTGCAGGGATTGGGGCTTCTGGAAAAGCTCGTCTTTTTCTTTGCCACCAAAATGGGGACGATTTCCCATACCATCCCCGATTATCATGTCGCCCTGGAAAAGGGACTGGAGTCCATGATAGCCGACGCCGCTTCCCGCGAAGCCGGGTTGCTTCAGTCAGGCGCTTCGTCACCTGAGGACAATCAGAAGCTGGCTTTTTATCGCGCAGTACAAATCGCGCTGCAAGGCATCATCGCTTACGCCGCCAATCTCAGCAGCAGGGCGAAGGAATTGGCTGATCAGACATCAGACCCGCAACGGAAACACAATTTTCTGGCCATGGCTGAAATCTGCAAAAAAGTACCCGCCAAACCGGCGGAGACTTTCCGCGAAGCAGTAAATGCTTTATGGATCATCCAGGTCGCCATTCACGCAGAAAACATCAATATGGCCATGAGCCCCGGCAGACTGGATCAGGTGCTCTACCCCTATTACCGCAAAGACAAAGACAACGGCAGACTGACCGACAAAGAAGCCCTGGAAATATTAAGTTCCCTGTGGTTCAAACTCAATGACAATACTAATCTGGTCCCGGAAACAGCGGAGGAACTCTTCGGCGGCGCGGGTACAGTTCCAGCCGTGACGGTTGGCGGTATCAATGAAGACGGCGAAGACGCGGTCAACGAACTGACGTACATTATGCTGAAAGTCACTGAACTTTTGAGACTCCGGGACCCGAGTATGAACGCCCGCTACAATTACGAAAAGAATTCTGCGGAATATCTGGAGCGGGTGGCGGAAGTTGTAGCCATAACCAAGTCCGTTCCCGCCTTTCATAATGACGTGGCCGATATTAAGACTCTGGAGAATCAGGGCATTCAAACGGCTCATGCCCGCGATTTCGGTGTAATAGGTTGTGTGGAAATGGGTGTGCCCGGAAAAACCTATGACGCGTCGAGCGCCATCATGTTTAATCTGGTTTCATCCCTGGAACTGACTCTTTATAATGGTAAAAGGCCAATCACCGGCGATGAAGTGATGAGCATTGAAACGGGAGATCCCGCCGCCTTCACGACATTCAACGAATTCTGGGAGGCCTTTAAGGAACAGGTGCGCTGGATGCTGGGCAAGGCCATTGAACTCAACGAAGCCTTCGGCCTTGTTCACCAGGAAATACTGCCTACGCCGCTGCTTTCGGCATTTTTCGACGGCCCGCTGGAAAAGGGTAAAGACCTGATTTTCGGCGGCGCGCGCTACAACGCATCCGGCACCACTCATATCGGATTTGCCGATACGGTGGATTCCCTCAACGCTATCGAGAAGGCTGTATTCATTGACAAAGTATGCACCTTCGCGGAATTGCTGAAAGCCTTGCAGGCTGATTTCGCGGGCTACGAAAAGCTGCACGCCTATCTGGTCAACAAAGCGCCTAAATTCGGCACCGACGATCCCATCGCCGTCAAAAATTCGCAAAATCTCATCCGCTTTTTGTACGAGTTTTACCAGAGTCATACCAATTATCGCGGCGGCAAATACAAACCCGCTTACTGGACTATGACCAATCATGCCGGGCAGGGAAAACTCTCCGGCGCCTTACCCAACGGCAGAAAAGCAAACAAAGTTTTTGCCAGCGGCATCACGCCGGCTTCCCAGGCGGCGCAGGAGTTGACCACCTGCCTGCGTGTTGTGGGCGGACTCGACGGTCTGTGCATTCCGATGGGGGAAGCGTTGAACTTGAAATTTCCGGAAGTGAAAATTCCGGAAGACATTAAAAGATTCGCTCAAACCGTGGAAGCTTATTTCCGCAGCGGCGGTCTGCATGTTCAGTTTAATATCATGTCCTATGAAATGCTGCTCGACGCCAAGAAGAACCCGGAAAAATATCCGGAGTTGCTGGTCCGCGTTTCCGGCTATTCCGCTTATTTTAAAGACTTGAACGAAGCAATGAAAGACGAAATTATCACCAGGACGGAATATGATCTGCACCGCGGCATGGCCAATCCATTTCCGGCCTCCGATGAAGATCTGCTTTCGAATAAATGACGGCGATTGCCAGACCTGTGAAAAGGATAAAGCGTATGAAAGACATTTTACACACCAATTTTATTAACGAAACACAAGTACAAAATATTGCCCAAAAGTGGTTGGACAGCATGGGGCCGGAAGGTGCCGAAGGCTTTCTTCTGCTGCTCCTGAAACTGATGGATGTTGTGTTTATGCTTAACATCTGGAATTTCCGGGATAATATTAAAGACTTTAACGGCCGCTATGTTTTTCACAGCAAGGATAATTCTATTATTGCTTCCGCTTCGTTTAAAAACGGCAACATGAAAGTTTATGACCGGATCATTGACAAACCCAACGTGACCATTACGTTTCGGGACGACAAGGCTTTGACGAATTACCTGCTTTCACCCAAACCGGATATCCTGGGCTCAATACTGAGGCAGGATGTTACGGTCAGCGGTAATTTGTGCTATCTTTATAAATTTGCCTACATGGCGAAAAGGCTTCAACTCCTGGCTACCGGACAGATATGATAGCTGCAAAGATGCCCCTGATTTCCGACATTCACCGCTTTGCTCTCGATGACGGCCCGGGTATCCGCACAACGGTTTTTCTGAAAGGTTGTCCTCTCTCCTGTCCCTGGTGCCACAATCCGGAGGCTGTAAGTCCGGGGGTGGAAATCGCCTACCGCGCCGAAAAATGCATCCGTTGCGGCGATTGCGCCCCGGTGTGCGAGGCCGAGGCGATCAGCATGGAAGCGGCGGAAAGAATTGATCGCACAAAATGCAACAGCTGCGGCAGATGCACGGATGTTTGCCCGACCCTGGCGCTGAAAAGAATTGGAGTTTACTATCCGCCTCATCAACTGGTGGAGGAACTGCTGCGTGACAGGGTTTTTTATGAAACTTCCGGCGGTGGTGTAACTTTCTCCGGCGGAGAGCCAACGCAGCATATGGACTATTTGTCGGCGGTCATGAAACTGCTGAAGCAAAGCGGCATTCACATTGCCATCCAGACAGCCGGTTTTTTTGATTTAAACGAATTTACAGCAAAACTTCTGACTTATCTCGACTTGATTTTTTACGACATAAAATTCATGGATGCCGGTGAGCATAAAAAGTGGACGGGAATAGACAATAAAATCATTCTGGCTAATTTTCTGGAGTTGTCAAAACAGAACAAATATTTGCTCATCCCGCGGATTCCGCTGATTCCCGGCATCACTGCAACAAAAGACAACCTTGTACGTATTGCCGATTTTATTCGTTGCGCCGGATATGACCATTTTGAATTACTGGATTACAATTCGGCTGGCCAGGCCAAAAGATTATTCCTGGGGAAAGCAGTTCCGGAGGCCGTGAAGTCTCTGCGCTGGGAGGCAGAGTCCCACGAGCATTACCGGCAAATATTCACCAACCGTTTTTCCGGTCAAATTGACGGAATATCAAGAAACGGAAAGAGCCGTTGCGCTTCTTCGTTCCAATCCCGGGAAAACATCAAAAAATAGCCAAAGGTTTGATAGGCGTAATCCGCAGGCGGTCGCGCAGGATTATAAAGCCGCAAAAGACGCCTCGTAGCACTGAGGATTTGTCCCAGATACAGGCCGTCGGCTATTTGCACCACTTCATCGATCAGCCAGCAAAGCGGCGGTTTATTGGCCAGTTTTTTCCAGCGGTAATTCAAAATAAAAACTTCCCGATCCGTTGGAGGATAAATGGATGGGCCTTTAGCCGCAATAATATATCCGCCGTTTTTTTGATGACCGAATTTTTCCTGTTCATCAGGCGGCGCATCATCCAGACCGTTCCAGATGTTGAAAAGCTCAAACGCAACATTGTTGGGAACTTGCCTGTCGATTTTATGAAAATGATTAACGGCGCGGAAAACCCGTCGATCCGGTTTGATTGCACCTTCCGTAAGAGAATCGATCTCACCCGGAGATAGAGGCGTAAAAGTTTTTCCCACCCAGGGGCATTGGGCATCAAGGGTGGTGCCCAGTAAAATCTGGAGGATGTTACCGATGGGTGAAAAAGGCTCTTCCTGATCGCCGGTACGGAAAAACATCCATACACCGTAGACATGCCCTTCAATAGCCTCCGGTGTCGCTCCCGCCCGGAAAATCTCCATCAGTTTATCAAACTGGGGTGCGTTGTTGTCCGGATTTAAATATAGTTCATCCATATACTGCTTCATAAGCCCCAGGATGGATTTATTGCCGGACATATCTTTTTGTATTTTCCGCATCAAAGAAACCGGCACTGCTTTACCTGAAAGAAATGTCCACGTTGTCAATTGCTCCGACTTGCCGGGTCGACCTGCTGTCGGAGGACGTTTTTCCTTTTCCAGGCCGGCAGTAATTCTGTTCTGCCTGGAAATATCCACATTGATTTCCGTGTTGCTGTCTACATCTGTCTTAATCTTGCTGCGGGTAGACGCAATCAATCTACCATCCGGCGTTTTAATATTTAAATATATATCGGGCTTTTCTAGGCAGGCAGACGGGAAATCAATGGCAAATGAGCCGCCCCGACCGGATTTTGCGGTGCCGATAAGCTCATCAATGAACAAGTCGGCATGCGTCGCTTCGATGATCAGATCGGGAATTCCCTTGCCGTTTTCGGCTTTTCGTATTTTTCCATAGAGTTGAATTTTTTTCATACTCCCTCCGTTGATTTTTTCTCTAGAGAGTTAGCCGGTCGTATTCTTCAAATACTTTATTGTATTTCTCATGAATCATTTTACGGTCGAATTCCCAAAACTCCATAAGCATCTTTTCCTGTTCAATTTTGGTAAAGTACTCCTGGGCGGGATAAAAGAAATGCTTGTCTTCCTTTTCTATATGTCGGGGATAGAAATCGGCCAGCTGCCGCGCCAGATCGATTATTTCGGCCAATCTTTTTTCATCGCCCGAAAGATATGCTTCTTTTGCAGCTACGAGCTTAGCCGTCGTTTTTCGACCCCAGACATGCTCGTCCAGCAATTCCTTCATAATTGTTTTCAGTTCAGGTGTAAGTTCTTTTTTAGCCAGATCCCGGAAAAGAATCTCCTCTTCCTTTCCATGATGGGTGCGGTCGGCATATGTTCTGATGAAATCTACCGCCACATCAATTACAAGGGGATTAACTTTGTTCGTTTTTTCAATTTCATCAATGTGCTTGAGAAGAGACGCCAGCATCTTTTCAATTAATCTGTGTTCCCACATTAAAGGTCCGATCGGTTTCATAAATCCTCCTCGTCCACTTCATTTGTTTATCCCACAGCAACACAAATTTTTGATTATTTTAACATAAATCAATTCGTTATTTAAGCTAAGAATCATTGCAACGAAGTTGTATTTTTGATAGATGTTGAAAGCGGCTGCAAATGCCGAAGACAAAGATTTTTAATATATTGCCGGGGAAAAAATGAAAATATGCATGCCGTCATTTAAAATTATTGTTTGCTTCCTCCTTCTGTTGCTGTCCTTAATTATTTCCTGTCAAAAAACCCGGGAAAGCGCGAAGTCCAACAATAAAGTACAGGTCGTTGCTACAATTTTCCCCCTCTACGACATGGCCCGTAATATCGGCGGTGATAAAGTCCAGGTCACCATGCTGCTCCCTCCGGCAACAGACGCCCACAATTATGAGTTAAAACCGGCTGAAATCATGCAGATCAGCAAGGCGGATTTATTCCTTTATGTTAACATGGAAATGGAACACTGGGCGTATAAAGTTATTGACGCAACTTCATCCAAAACAAAGCTGCTGCCGGTGGAAACAGGCAGCGGTATTACAATGTTGCCTTTAGCCGGGCATGATGACGAAGATGCGCATCATCATGCTTCCAAATTCGATCCGCATATCTGGCTTGATTTCAGCAACGCCCAGAAGATGGTGGACAACATAGCCTCCGCCCTGGTAAAAATTGATCAGCGCCACAGCGACTATTATTTAAAAAACGCCGCTGAGTACAAGAACAAATTGACAGCTTTGGACAATAGATTCCGCAGTGAATTGACGGGATGCAAAAGCCGGACAATACTGCACGCCGGGCACCGGGCATTTTCTTATCTGGCCAATAGATACGGCTTAAAGTATTATTCAACATATAACGTATCGGCTGATTCCGAACCGGAGCCGCAAAAAATCATCGCCCTGATTCAGCAGATAAAAGCTACTCAAACACGCTATATCTATTCCGAAGATTTAATTAATCCCCGCCTGGCCGAAACAATCGCCAAAGAAACAGGGGCAGGTCTCCTTAAACTCAATAACGGACATACGGTAAGCAAAGTGGATATATCCGGCGGTGTTTCTTTTCTGTCACTCATGGAAGAAAATCTGATTAATTTAAAAAAGGGCCTGCAATGCCGGTGAATATAATCAGCACGGAAAATCTGACCTTTTGTTACAACGGCATAGAAGTTCTGCAGAACATTTCCTTTGCCGTGGAAAAAGGCTCCTACATGGGTGTGGCGGGACCGAACGGCTCCGGCAAAAGCACATTGATTAAAAATATTCTGGGCATTCTTCATCCACGGCAGGGCAGTGTTTATCTCTTCGGTCAGCCATTGGCTAATTTTCGCGAATGGAATAAAATAGGCTACCTGCCTCAGCGCCTAGCCGCCCTGAACAGTCATTTTCCCGGCACTGTCCGGGAAATTGTCCAGTTGGGGACAGCTGGTAAAATGAGTCCACGCGATGTAAAAGAAGTGCTTCAGATGATGGACATCGAACATCTTTCCTCCCGCTTGATCGGTGAACTTTCCTACGGTCAGCAGCAAAGAGCAATGCTGGCCAGGGCTTTGGCTTCAAAACCGGAATTGCTGATTTTCGATGAGCCTACCACCGCTCTCGATCCGCAAACAAGAGAGAACTTTTATCAGCTGACGCGGGATTTGAATCTTCAGCAGGGAACAACTATTATTCTCGTTACACACGATACAGGAGTCCTGGGCAATTATGCGCGGCTTCTTCTCTATCTTGACAAGAAAGTTGTTTTCCTGGGAACATTTGAGAATTTCTGCGCTTCGTCGGAAATGACCGGTATTTTCGGCAGGGCCAGCCAGCACATCATCTGTCATCAACACGACAGGGGAGTAAGACCTGAATGAGCCTCGGTGAAATCTTGAGTTTTGCTTTTATTCAACGGGCAATACTTGCGGGATCGCTCATTGCCGCCGTTTGCTCCATTTTGGGAGTATTTCTTGTTTTGCGCCGTATGTCCCTGATCGGCGACGGCCTTGCCCATGCTACTTTCGGCAGTGTTGCCGTAGTGCTGCTTCTAGGCGTTAGTCCCCTGTACGTTACCTTGGCGGCTTTGCCTCTGGTAATGATTTCATCGCTGGCCATATTCAAACTGACCCGCTCCAAAAAGATTCACGGCGATGCGGCAATCGGCGTTGTTTCTTCGATAGGCATTGCGGTGGGTATAGTTTTGGCGAGTTTATCGGGAGGATATAATGTTGATCTGTTCAGTTATCTTTTCGGTAATATTCTGACCGTCAATCAGACCGAACTTTTCCTCTCGGTGATAATTTTTACAGCCGTCGCCAGTTCGGTAATTTTTTTCTACCATGATCTTTTCGCCGTCACTTTTGATGAAGAACTGGCCCAGAGTATGGGTGTTAGAACGAAACGAATAAATGTTCTTCTTTTTATTTTAACGGCGGTTGCAGCGGTCTTGGCCATGAAAGTTACCGGTATAATGCTGGTTTCCGCCTTGCTGATCCTGCCCCCGCTGACCGCCCTCCAGCTTTCCGTCAGTTTTAAGACAACTATTGCAGCTTCCGTAATCTTTTCCGTCCTGTCCGTCGTCTGCGGTATTATTGTTTCATTCTTATTGAATATCCCGGCTGGAGGAACCATCGTAATTTGTAATGTTTTCTTTCTTCTGATCAGCTTTGGAATAAGAAAGATTTCACCTGCGACAAATTAACAGACAAAAACTGTTTATTAATAAATTGATTGATTGACAAAATTAAAACACTGACCATGTTATATTAAATAACATGAAAAGGAGGTTAAACTATTATGGCTATCAGTTTACCATCGTTACCATTTGACAAAAATGCTTTATCACCTTTTATCAGCGCCAATACACTGGACTTTCATTATGGAAAACATCACAAAACCTACGTCGATAATTTAAACAAACTGATCGAGGGAACAGATCTGGCGAATCTGTCTCTTGAGGAAATAATAAAAATCAGCAGTAAAGATACGGCCAAAATCGGTATATTTAACAATGCCGCCCAAGTTTGGAACCATTCGTTTTACTGGCAATGTCTGAAAGCGGGAGGAGGCGGCAAACCTGCAGGCGAAATTGTCAAAATGATTGATACCGCCTGGGGAAGCTATGAAAAATTTGCTGAAGAATTGAAAAATGCCGGCGTTACCCAGTTTGGAAGCGGCTGGGCCTGGTTGGTCATCGATGGAAAAGAACTCAAAATAACAAAAACGGCCAATGCCGATACGCCGCTGGCGCATGAACAAAAGCCTTTATTAACAATTGATGTCTGGGAGCATGCCTATTATTTGGATTATCAAAACCGCCGTCCGGATTACCTCACTGCCGTAATTCAAAATCTGATTAACTGGGATTTCGTCAATGCAAATTTAAGCTGATTAAATTAAATAAAAAGGGGGGCCTTTGTGAAGAAGCCCCCCTTTTTTGTATCGCAGCATAATTATGCGTTAACTTTGTTTATCTACCCTGTCCTTTAATTCTTTCCCCACTTTAAAGAAAGGCAATTTTTTAGGTTCCACCTTGATTTTAGTACCGGTCTTGGGATTTCTTCCGGTATAGGCTTCATAATTCTTTACGACAAAACTGCCAAATCCTCTTATTTCAATACGACCACCTTTTTTTAGTTCATCAGTAAAACCTTTGAAGACAAGATTAACTACATCAATGGCCTTTTTTTCCGTTAAGTTCAGCTTTTGGCTTAAAGCTTCGATCAGACCCGATTTGTTCATAAGACCTCCTTAAGGCTTGTTACACCGTTAAATCATCATATAATAAAAACAGAATTATTTATTTCATATGGGCGTAACTATTATTTATTTTCTGTCGCTTGTCAAGAAGATTTTACCTATTCTCTATTGCGATTTTATTCAGCAACTGACCTATCTCTTTTGGTGTCAAATAGCGCCAGGAGCCCTGTTTCAGATTGCCCAGCGTGACGCCGCCTATTGATTCCCGCACCAAACGGGCAACCCGATGGCCTGCCGCTTCAAAACCTCGGCGGATTATTCTGTTTTTTCCTTCTCTGAGGGTAAGCCGCAACCAGCAACTTTTATCATTGAATTTTTCTATTTGGATATTTTCCGGCTTAAAAATTCCGTCCGGGAGCTTAATTCCCTGGCCCAACTGCTTTATTTCATCCTTGCTCAAACGTCTCTGAATTTTAACACGGTACACTTTGGGCAACTGAAAACGCGGATGCTGAATTTTCTGGGCAAAATCACCATCGTTGGTTAAAAGCAATAGTCCCTCGGAATCATAATCCAACCTCCCTACAGGATAGACCCGCTCCGGAACGCCACTGATCAAATCGACAACAGTCGGCCGCTGCTCCGGATCGGACATAGTGGTGACGTATCCCGCAGGCTTATTTAAAACAATATAAATCATTGTTTTTTCGACTGATATTATTTTACCGTCCACCCGGATCACATCCTGGGCGGCATCAGCTTTTGCTCCAAGTTCGCGCACGACAACATCATTGACGCTCACACGACCTGCAGTAATCAATTTTTCCGCATGGCGCCGGGAATCAACACCGGCCGCCGCAATAATTTTTTGTATGCGTTCTTTCACGAATCGGAAATTTCCTCTATGGCTTCGACTTCTTTTTGTTCGTTCAGTTCCTTTAATTCCCGGAGGGTCGGCAATTCGGAGAGATCTCGGAGGTTAAAGACCTCCAGAAATTTTTTCGTCGTACCGTAAATAATCGGTTTACCCGGTACATCCTTGCGTCCGACAATGCGCACCAGTTTTTTTTCCAAAAGCCCCTTTAACGGAGCGCTGACATCCACACCGCGAATATCCTCTATTTCCGCCTTAACAATAGGCTGCCTGTAAGCAACGATTGCCAGTGTCTCCAAGGCCGCCGGAGACAAAGAAGCAGGTTTCGTCCCTTTTAATTTCTTTACCCAGGGACTAAGTTCCGGCCGGGTGCGAAATTGAAAGCCGCCGGCGACTTCTACAAGATAGATACCGCTTTGGCGCTCTTCATACTCGGCAATCAACTGTTGGAGTGTATTTTTAACTTCCGATTTCTCGATATCATTCAAAACCGCATAGATTTTTTCCAAAGTCAGCGGAGTTTCCGATGTTAAAATCAGAGCTTCGATAATTGCTTTGTAATTTTCCATCTAAGATATCCTCGTAAAAAATTACACTCGCTGGACGGCGCCGTCTAGGACTCCACGGCCGGAAATATGCGAATAACACCAAACGCCGATGTTTGATAGGCCTTGATCATCTTCAACTTAATCAATTCCAGGATGGCCAGAAAAGTATAAACAATCCGGCGGCGATCGGTTTCCTCTCCCAATAATTCTTCAAAGGTAAGATTTTTTTCGCAGTTCAACCGTTCCATTACGTCATTTATTATATCTGTCAGCGACATCTTTTCCAGATCAATTTTCAGATACTCTTTTTTATCGATCCGGGAAACAAGACGATGAAAGGCATCAATGAGTTCAAAGACATTGACTTCAATGAGTTCATCCTCATCCTCAGTTGCTTTCTCTATATCGTCATCCAGCGGTGCCGAACGCGTAAACACATCCCGCTCCAGAAGCTGCCGCCCCTGCAGAGCAGTCGCCGCTTCCTTAAAAGCCTGATATTCCAGAAGCTGCCGCACAAGTTCAGACCGCGGATCTTCTTCTTTTTCCTCCTCGGACAACTCATCGGGAGCAGGTAAAAGCATCTTCGACTTGATATGAATAAGCGTAGAAGCCATGACCAGGTATTCCCCGGCCAAATCAAGATTAAGCGACTTTATTATTTTGAGGTATTCAAGATACTGCTCCGTAACCAGCGCTACAGGAATATTATAAATATCAATTTCATTTTTCTTAATCAGATACAAAAGCAGGTCGAGCGGCCCCTCAAAGATATCCAATTTTATGGCATAGCCTGTTGTTTCGTCAGCCAAGATAAAATATATTTCCTGTCAGCTTTATTTTAGATTTTAACAGCCGCACGGACTTCTTCCAAAGTCTCACCGGCTATCTGTGCAGCTTTCTTATTGCCTTCAGCGATGATTCCGTTAATTTCATCCATGTGATTATTATAATAATCCATGCGTTCATGAATCGGCGCCAACTCCTCGGCGATACGCTGGGCCAGCATTTTTTTGCAATCCGTGCATCCTATGGTCGCTTTACGGCAGCCTACATCAATTTCTTTTACCGTTTCCTCTTTAGAATACAATCCGTGAAAAGTAAACACATTGCATATGTCTGGATTTCCCGGATCTTTTTTTCTCATGCGCTGCGGATCGGTAAACATTGATGATATCTTTGAGAGCAAAACCTTGCCGCGATCACTGATACAAATCGAGTTATCGTAGGATTTACTCATCTTTCTTCCATCAATACCCAGCAATTTAGGCACACTTGTCAAAAGCGGCTCCGGAATCGGAAATATTTCCTTATACAGAAAATTAAACCGGCGCGCTATCTCGCGGGTTAGTTCCACGTGCGGTACCTGGTCGACTCCCACGGGCACACCATACGCCTTATACATAATAATATCCGCAGCCTGCAGCACGGGATAACCCAGAAAGCCGAATGTAGATAAATCCTTATTGGCCAGTTCTGTTTTCATCTCCTTATAGGTGGGATTACGCTCCAGCCAGGGCAGGGGAGTTATCATGGACAGCAAAAGAAAAAGTTCCGCATGTTCTTTAATGGCGGATTGTACAAAGAGAGTGCTTTTGTGCGGATCAAGACCGACGGAAAGCCAGTCAATAACCATATTGATTGCACTATCTTTGATATTTTCCGTGGTGCTGTATTCACTGGTCAATGCATGCCAATCAGCAACAAAATAGAAGCAGTCATATTTGCCGCTGTTTTGTAATTCCACCCAATTTCCTAAAGCCCCGTGTAAATGCCCCAGATGCAACTTACCCGTAGGACGCATTCCGCTGAGAATTCTTTTAAGTACCAAAACAAAAACTCCTTACATTTATTCTATAAAACAACTCAATGCAATAAGGCCTCCGATTGTTTACTTAATAATGCGGAGGCCTTAGCTGGAGGATGAGTTTATAAATTTATTATTTTACTTTGTCGGACAGAGCCTTGCCAGGCCTGAATTTTACTACTTTTTTAGCAGGAATCTTTATTGTTTTACCAGTCTGAGGATTTCTGCCCTCTCTTGCCTTTCTTTTTACTACAGAGAACGTACCAAATCCGACAAGACCAAACTTACCGGTCTTTTTAAGATTTTTCGTCACTGCAGTAATATAAGCATCCAATGCCAACGCACCTGCTGCTTTAGAGATACCCGCTTCATCCGCCATTAAAGCTATCAATTCCGCTTTCGTCATTACTTTCGTCCCCTTTCATGTAATAAAACTTTAAATTATATAAACAACTGCTTTCCACGGTTATCATTTAAAATTCGGTTGCGAGCCGCTGCATCTATCCCTTAAGAAAATTAAACACAAACAATGTCTGCTGGGCTGAATGACCTTAACTTTGCTTACCCCCGTTTTATTCATCGTCCGGGAAGACACAAACTGCACCAAGATGGCGCTACGCCTAACACAAATAAATATAACAATCAAGGAAAAATTGATTTTTCCTTAACAATTTTAATGTTTATGGAATTTTTTACCACGATCCTGCCGGTTATGATTCTGGCCATTCTAATATGTCTGTTTAACAGCAGTCTCCAATATCTTTAAAATGTGATCGGTCATGTTCTCTTTATACTTTTTTTGACAGAGACTCACTTTTATGTTAGCGATTTGCGTGCAAAAAAAACAGGACTGCCATAATCACGTGGCTCTGATATAAAAGAAATATAAGGTTTATGACACACCCCCTAACGAAAACACTTCAGGACTGGTTTCGCCTTTCCCGGCCTCCTTTTCATGCTGTAGGAGTTTTACCTTTCATATTGGGGACTTTACTTGCTTATAAATTTAATGCGGTATTTAACTGGGAAGTTTTTGTACTGGGTCTTTCCGGCGTCATCCTGATTATGCTTGCTACTTATCATTCCGGCGAATACTTTGATTATAGGGGCGATGTTATTTCCAGTCGCCTGCACAACAACCAGTTTGCCGGCGGCACCCGCACGCTGCAAAAAGGGAAAATATCACCGGCAGTTGCCCTATGGACAAGCATAATCGCTGTTATTACCGCCCTCGCCATAGGAGTCATTCTGCAGTTCGGCTATAAAACAGGTCCATACACCCTTTTACTGGGTTGCCTGGGAGCACTGCCCGGATTCTTTTATTCGACTGAACCGATTCGTCTGGTAAAGAGAGGAATCGGCGAATTATTTATCGGCTTCTGCTACGGCTGGTTGCCTGTAGCTTCAGCTTATTACATCCAGACCGGCACAATTGTTCCGGTTATTAACGTGCTGTGGCTGCCGATCGGCCTTTCCATATTCAACGTTATCCTGCTCAATGAGTTTCCCGATTATGAAGCCGATATTGCCACCGATAAAAAAAATCTGCTCTACCGGATCGGTAAACCCAAAGGAATGATTGTCTACATAATTGTGGCTGTTTTAACTTCTCTGTCCATGTTTGCCGCTCCGACATGGGGAGTTCCTTTTAAAGTGATTTATTTTTACCTGCCCTTTTTTCTTATTTCTCTTTATATCATCGTGCAACTTTGCCGGAAAGCACACGAAAACGCCCGAAAACTGGAAGTACTATGCGGCCTGAATATTGCCGTTAATCTGGGAACAACTCTTACTTTTATTCTGGTGTACATTTAATGATTTCCTGCAGACAAAAAAATAAAGTAAAAGCTTTTTATAATCCCCCTTCCCTTTTATTCCGACAACTGGGCAGCACCTTGCTGATGGGATACCTGAACCGATGGCGACACTTTCCAGGATGGCTGTTTAAACATGGTTTCCCGTCAATTCCTGTCTCCAATGGTGCCTGGGGCATGGGCTGTATCGGTTATCCGGGGCACCCTGTCTGGGAAGTAACCGGCGCCTGCAACCTGCGCTGCATTCATTGCCATGCAACGAGCGGCAAAGCCGCACCTGATGAGCTTACTACCGACGAGGGGAAGAAACTCATTGATATGCTGGCGGCGAACAGCGAATTTCGGACTTTAATTTATACCGGCGGCGAACCCCTGGTCCGGCCGGACATTTTTACTTTGCTCAAACATTCCCAGGAAGCGGGACTGGCAAACATCATTGCCACCAACGGCACTCTGATCGACGAAGAAATGGCCTTCAAACTCAAGGAGCACGGCGTAGTCTGTAACGCCATCAGTATTGATTCCGCCGATGTTGCAACGCATGACTTTGTAAGAAACAAGCCCGGGGCTTATGATCTGGCCATCCGGGCAATGGAAGCAACAAAAAAAGCGGGAATTCTGCTGCAGATCAATACAACGGCAATGGAATACAACATGACTCATCTGCCGGAACTGATTGACTTTGCCGACAACTCCGGCGCGGGCATCATGCTCATGTATCAGCTTGTCGCCGTGGGCCGCGGAGAAAAGATTGAAAAAGCCACTCTCAAGAAAAGCGCCAACAAATATTTAAGTGAACTAATTTCTACAAAACAAAAAACGGCAAAAACTATTATTGAACCAGTCGCCGGTCCTCAATACTGGCCGTATTTGCTGGAAAAAAACGGCATTCGCGAAGGAAAGTTGCTGAAACTTGCCGGGAAAGTATTCCACGGCTGCGCCGCCGGCCGGGGCTTTGTTTATGTCAAAGCCAACGGCGATGTCTGGCCCTGCCCTTTTGTTGAAGTTAATGCCGGAAATATAAGAGATTTGAGTTTCAACGAAATATACAAAAACGCACCGGTATTCCGGCATTTGCGCCGTCGGGAAGAACTTCTAAAAGGAGTTTGCGGCGAATGCAATTACAAAACAGTTTGCGGCGGCTGCCGCGGGCGGGCGCACGCTTACAGCGGTGACTACCTGGCCGAAGACCCCCGCTGCTTCATTCGTGAGACTAAGAGAAAAACTATATAAAGCAGTACTATTTTCCTTCATCCCGGCCTGACTCCCAATTCCGAATCGCATTCATCACATTACCTGGCGTTTCAGCAATCCGCAGGTTCTTTATGAGTTGACGGTCCCGAAAAGCCTTGCTTACTAAAGCCAGAAGCTGAACCATGTCATTGGGATGGGACGTCGGCGTTAGAATGAGAAACACGCATTCAACGGGCTTTTCGGTGGCGACATCGGCAATCCCGCCCCGCGTTATTCCAATGGCCACATGGGATTCGGTAAGTCCTTCGAGCCTTGCGTGCGGAAAGGCGACTCCTTCGTTAAGGAACGTGGAACCTTGTTTTTCTCTTTCCAGAACTGCATCAAGAATCAACACCGGCGACACAATTTTTATCTCATCCCAGATCAAACCCGCCAGTTCCCGCAATAGTTCTTCCTTCAAAAGAGACTTATCCCAGATGATGATGCTTTCTTCAGAGACAACATGGCTTAAGTTTAATTCGAGTACAGCTTCGGCGGGTGGCAACACTTTTTGTACCGGAAATTTTGTCTCGGCGGCAAGCCGCGGAATATGGGCCGGCTCTTCATGCATAGTGTTCAGAACAATAATATTGACGTGGCGGGAATTCTCAATTAGTTGATCCACAACGTTGCGGCGGCCAAGCAATCTTTTCCAAAACGGTAATTTGCCGGGACTGCCAATGACAATATGCCCCACACGGTATTCTTTCGCCACTTGTAAGATTGTCTTCGCAATATCCTCGCCTTTGAAAGTAAAGACGATTGCACCCAGTTGCTTAGCCAGGGTAAGAGTATCAGAGAGGATACGTTGTGTTGATGCTTCGATTGCGGTCGGCTCTTCCGAAGGCGTCTGAACATAAATAGCATACCAGTTTCTGTTGAGCCTTCCCGCGAACCGCGAAGCGTAGCGCAAAAGTTTTTCACTGTTGGGGCCGCGGGAACTTAAACACACCATCACCTGATCGGGCGTCGCTGATATTTCTTCCTCCAGCGGATTATGATAACTCATATCAATGTGCGCTGCCATTTCCCGTAAGGTAAGCTCCCGGAGCTGATCGAGATTGGTCTTCTTGAAAAAGTTTTGCAGTGCCGTCGTGATACGCTCTCTGGGATAAATTTTCCCGTCTTTGAGCCGCTCCTGCAGGTCCTGATAAGTCAGGTCAACATTAACAATTTGATCTGCTTCCGTGAGAACGGAATCGGGAATTCTTTCACGTACTCTTACGCCCGTTGCCTGTTCCACGACATCGTAAAGGCTTTCCAAATGCTGAATATTGAGAGTGCTGATAACATGAATGCCGGCGTCCAGAATTTCCTGAACGTCTTCATAGCGTTTGGCGTTACGGCTTCCCGGAGCATTGGTGTGTGCCAGTTCGTCGATCAGAACGATTTGAGGTTTGCGTGTCAGAATAGCATCGACATCCATCTCTTCGAGGACGACACCGCGATACTCGATCCGGCAACGGGGAATTACTTCCAGCCCCTCTACCAGTTTGGCCGTATCGGGACGGCCGTGCGTTTCCACCAGTCCAGCAACAATATCGATGCCCGCCTCCTTCAGCCGATGCGCTTCCTGGAGCATATCATATGTCTTCCCGACGCCGGCAACGTAGCCCAGATATATTTTTAGCTTCCCCCTCCGGCTGCGCTGGATCATCCTCAAAAATGCATCGGCTCTATCTATGCTCATATTTCCTCGTTAATTTCGTTCCTTGAATTTGTCCAGATCCAGATTAAGCAACAGAACATTTACCCGCTTCTCCCCCAAAATCCCTAAATCACGGCTCTCGGTATGAGCGACAACTATTTTGCGAAGATTATCTTCAGAGATACCACGGGATGCGGCTACTCGCGAGGCCTGAAGGAGCGCGTTTTGCAGACTGATGTGGGGATCAAGACCGCTGGCGGAGGCTGTAACGGCATCGGCCGGTAAAGGCGTATTTGCATCCAGCTTATTTTCACTGCGGTAATCATTGATACGGGCGGCAACGGTCTCGACAAGTTTCCGGGATGTCGGTCCCAGATTGCTGCCGCCGGAATTGGCGGCGTCGTAGCCGTCTCCGGCTGAGGAAGGCCGGGGATGAAAATAGGCGGGACTGACGAAGTTCTGGGCAATAAGCGCTGAGCCGACAATCCGCCCGCTACTTTTAACCATTGATCCGTTAGCCTGTTCCGGAAAAACGGTTTGAGCGACAATCCAGATCAAAGCGGGATAGATGCAACACAGCAGCACTGCCAGCCCCGGTAAAACGACCGCGGAAATTCGCAATTCGTTAATTATTATTTTCCACATAATTATTTCTCCTCATGCTCAGGGTAAAACACCAATCAGCATGTCAATCAGTTTAATACCCACAAAGGGCGCTATCAGGCCGCCCAGGCCGTATAGCAGCAAATTGCGCCGCAACAATGCGGTAGCGCTGACAGGCAGAAACCGGACGCCACGCAACGCCAGTGGGATCAGCAAAACAATAATAAGGGCATTGAAGATGACGGCTGAGAGAATGGCACTCTGCGGCGAGCGCAACCCCATGATATTTAATGGAGCGATTTCCGGGAAAAGGCCGATCAGCATGGCCGGAATAATGGCGAAGTATTTCGCCACATCATTGGCGATGCTGAACGTAGTCAACGCCCCGCGTGTGATGAGCATCTGTTTACCGATTTCTACGATTTCAATCAGCTTTGTGGGATTGGAATCCAGATCAACCATGTTGCCGGCTTCCTTGGCCGCCTGAGTTCCCGTGTTCATGGCGACACCCACATCGGCCTGAGCAAGCGCGGGCGCATCATTCGTGCCGTCGCCGGTCATCGCCACAAGGTGGCCTGCGGCCTGCTCATTGCGGATCAGAGCAAGTTTGTCCTCCGGTTTCGCTTCGGCCAGGAAATCATCCACTCCCGCTTCCCGCGCAATAGCCTCGGCCGTTATTCTGTTGTCGCCGGTAATCATGACCGTCTTAATCCCCATTGCCCGGAATCGGGCAAAGCGATCTTTCAGGCCTCCTTTGATAATATCTTTCAGATGAATGACGCCCAGAATGCGGTCATTTTCTGCAACCGCCAGGGCAGTTCCTCCGGAACGACCGATATTATCCATTGTCTCTCTGACTTCCAGAGGAAAATCCGCGCCGATAAAATTTTTCAGTGCGTCCGGTGCTCCTTTACGGATTTTTTTACCGTCTACATCGATACCACTCATGCGCGTCTGTGCGGTAAAAGAAACAAATGTCGCATGGGGCATCTCGCCAATCGATCGTCCCCGCAGGCCATACTGTTTGGCCAGAACAACGATGCTGCGTCCCTCCGGGGTTTCGTCCGCCAACGAGGACAATTGCGCCGCATCGGCCAGTTGAATGACGTCAACTTCCTGAGCTGGAATAAATTCCGTAGCCTGACGGTTGCCCAGAGTGATCGTACCCGTTTTATCCAGCAGCAGAACGTCGATATCGCCTGCCGCCTCCACGGCCCTGCCGCTCATAGCCAGTACATTTTTTTGCACGAGCCTGTCGATTCCGGCGATGCCGATGGCGGAAAGCAGTCCGCCGATAGTTGTAGGAATAAGGCAAACCAGCAGGGCCACAAGAACGGTAACGGTAAAAGAAATGCCCGAATAAAGGCCGAACATTTTCAATGTCATGATGACAACCAGGAAGATCACCGTAAGCGCCGAAAGAAGAATGGTCAAAGCAATTTCATTGGGCGTTTTCTGACGCCGGGCGCCCTCGACCAGTCCGATCATTCTATCCATGAAACTTTCCCCCGGATTGGCCG
>JBDKUX010000054.1:0-33727 GCA_039679455.1 Smithella sp.
CTATGGATAACGCCAGTTCCCGATGATGACATCATCTGGAAGAATACTTTAAACCTTAAACCGTGCAGACAAATCGAATGCACCTTAAATCAACATATTTTCTGTCTTGACAATGGGGAGGGGCTCATTCTTCTCTAAAAATCCGGAACGCCTGAAGGTGCATAGCTCCAGCATGTTACCGCACCATCAAGCCATTTGACTAACTCCACATCTCCATCCTGGGAAATAACGACGGCAAGTGCATCATGTAAATGCTGGCAGAGTCTGTAAGCGCCTTGATGTCTTGTACCAACCATATTGGTAAGTTCGGGCTTCGTTCGTTTACAATCCAAATCAATGACCCGATGAACGATCCCGATTTTCTCATTATCGCCTAAAACAAATCCTCCGAAACCCAGCAATTCCTGTTGTTTGGTCATGACCACGGCGCCATCCGTTGCAGCAAGGGTAGCTATAAACTGGGCCACATTAAATATTGCCTCATCAAGCAGAGCGATTTCCTCGTTTTGGCAAGTCACATATTCATGCCATCCAATGACTTTTTCTGGATCGTTGATATCTCCATATATTTTGGCAAAGGTATTCATAATGCGCAACATCAGCGTCGCAAATCTGTGTCGCGGTTCATCGGCGTGGAATCGATATTTGATATTGATAAAAGAATTTTCGACTGATAACTCTTGACTCATATCAATGGGCACATAGATAAGCATCCCACCATGGCGGGATGCACGGATAACACCAATAATGCGTCGGAATATCTGCTGTACAAGGCTTTTGCTAAATTCTGGATCTATAACTGCCCAGGGTCTCTTTGACTGATCTCGCGCTTGACTGTGCAATAATCGCAATTTATAATGTTCTTCAGCGAAGCTCTCCTTAAGCCGTTCTGCTGCAAATATATTGGGAGCAAGAGGATTAATCTGACCGCCATTTAGGGATGCAATCATTTTGGAACCAAGGCAGACTGAGATCTTACCGGGACCAGTAACGTAAATCACAAGACTGGAAGGCAGGGCTGGAGAAATCTTCCTGCCTCCGTAAATGGTGGTCATCCAGCGTAATCCCGAATGAATCAAGCCCCAAATCCGGGGCTTCTCTTCCTGGTCAATACTTATTCCAATGAGTGTCCTGTAAAAATTTGCTGCAGGGGCAAGCCTGTAAAGCTCCTGCTCATTGAAAGACCGCGGCTCACTAAATTTAAGTATGTGCAATCCGGCAGGAGGGTCCATATCAACAGGAAAAAGTTCCGAAGGGCGTATTATGAGACGAAACATAACCGGTCGTGTCTCTTCGCGCATCAGACTCGCCTGATAGCAGACTGAGACAATTTGCTCAAACAAAGATCTGTCGGGAAGCTGAAAAGAAAAGTCAATTCCGATTCTTTCTCTTTCCAAAAATTTCACATCTTGCCATAAGTCAAAAATAAAGGAGACCAGTTCATGAGGATATGAATGGGTTTGCGGCATAGAAAAGTCTTTCATATGCATTTAACCGATTAAGTGTAAAAGCTTTTTTTATTCTGCGTTTCCGTCATCGCGACAATATTATATCACATCAATATGATCATGGTTAATCATTTAATCTCAAAATCGTTTCTCCTTTCTTCGTCGTAATGGTCCTGACCTTTTTATTATGAGGGCGTTCATCGGAATAGGCCCGACCATCCATATTCACGGCTTCCGTGACGCCGTCTGTAAATGATCAGACTGCGTCACGGGGTTGAAGTAAATCTCTTGCTACAGTACAAACTGTCCTCAAGGACTTCCAGCAGGAATCCTGATACCAAGTTTCATTCGTTGTCTAACTTGTTGGCTACAGCTTGCCCGGTGCATCCGTTATTCGCCGGAGTTCCTGCCGGGGAGCCTCCTCCATGCCGCAGCTGATGCTTTGAATGCAACTTGGTATTAGAACTAATGGATACGCGGGCTTCAGGCGAGAGGGAAGTGGCGGATATTATATATCTTTGACTTAAAAGATACTTTTATCTTATACTCCAGTCATGGAGAAGGAAATTCTCTTCAATTTCATCAATCATGTATCAGGCTCACGGCACAGCCGTATGCCGCAAGGTAATAGAGCAAAGGAGCCAGAACTCATGACCAAATTGCTCCATCGTTGGCCACTGCGCGGCTGGGCCGGTCTCGCCCTCATCACCATTTTCTGGCCTCTCAACTGGCTGCTGGACGGGCCGCGGACACATTGGGGATTCTTTCCTCTCTGGTTAGGTTACTGCCTTGCCGTTGACGCCGCCGTTTTTTTCCGGAAGGGGTCTTCGCTCTTTTCCCGAAATCCAGGCGGGTATGTCGGAATGTACCTCATTTCGTCTCTGGCCTGGTGGGTCTTCGAGTTAATCAACTGGCGGACGGCCAACTGGATCTATCTGGGAGAGGAACATACAGGTCCTATCGGTTTTTTTCTACTGTCATCACTAAGCTTCTCGACAGTGATTCCCGCTGTTTTCGGCACCGCAGAACTGGCCGCTACTTTTCGTCCGATCCGGAACATGAAGCCGGGTTACCGTCTGATATTGTCGCCATCGCTTCTGACCAGCATGTTCGCCTCCGGATGGGTGATGCTTGCATTGCTCTTAATCTGGCCCCTCTATTTCTTTCCCTTAGTCTGGCTTTCACTCTTTTTCATCATGGAGCCTGTCAACGCCCGGCTGGGATACCATACGCTCACCGGATTCCTTGCCGAGGGCGACTGGCGGCCCGTCGTCGCGCTATCAACCGGTTGCCTTATTTGTGGCTTTTTCTGGGAAATGTGGAATTTTTTCTCATACCCCAAGTGGATCTACGAGATTCCCTTTGTCGGCTTTCCGAAGATTTTCGAGATGCCAATCCTGGGATACGGCGGCTACATTCCGTTCTCCTGGGAACTTTTCGCTTTCTACCACCTCATCCTGGGAATTGGGGGCAGGCGTTCTTCCGTTGATTATGAAGCTTTACGTACAGGATGATATCTTTCTTCATATATGATAGACTGTGACCTCGTCAGGCCTGCATCCAGTCACATATCAGTTTCTAAAGGCCCGGGATTTCAACTATCCCCGCCGGGGACCATTAATAACTTTTTTACAACAGTGAAAGGAGGGTAGCAAAGATGAATATGCACAAGTTACAGAAGTTCTGCACATTATTAGGGGTAGTGATCCTTCTGGCTTTGTTTACCACATCCAATGCTTTTTCCTGGGGATCGGCGACGCACGCCTATATTGATGAAAAAATCGGCAAAGATGGGGCGCTGAAAAACCTGAATGAAATTTACGGCGGGATGGCGGCCGACATCTTCAACTTCTATCCGGATGCTCTTAAAGAGGGCACTGCAAATTATTATATGTATATCCAAACGCATTATAACTCTTTGGCATTGTGGTCTGAAGCACAGAAGGCAACAAACTTGGGAAAAGCCCTGGCCTTTGGCTTTGCAAGTCACGCCAACGGCCAGCTTTGGCCTCCCTATGCCGGTGTTTATGCCGGGGCTGATTACACCGCACATGGCCCGTCGGGAAATGATCCCGGTTTCTACGTCATCGACAAGGCAGCGGCTTTGTGGAATATCTTGAAACTTCAACCTGAGATTCAGTCCCTGAATCTGGATGAGGCGACAGGCTTGTTAGTATCGCACAATATTATTGAATTTGCGATAGACATCATGGTGGTCTACGAAATGCCCAACGGCTACACGATCGGAAAGAAGTTAATAAACTCCGCCCTACTCCGGAGTCCCGAGTTTCCCGTCCTTCTTGTCAAAGCTTATGCTGATGGTCTTGCCTCGACTTTTGGTATGAGCCGTCTTGAGGCAGCTAATATGATCATTTCTACAGAAAGGGATTTCAGAAGAACAACCTTGATTTACGGGCAGGGTCTAATCCAGAAAAGTGAAAACGAAGCTATAAATTATGTAGCATCGTTGTTGGCCCAACTTAGTTCCGAGGTTTATAATATCACCGTGGACCCGGGTGTGGTTGCCGGGGCAATTCTTGGAGCTCAGGATTTATGCCGAAATGATTACGTTGGCGCAATCAATGGGACCAGTAAATTTGTAAAGAAGCAGCTGAGTAAAGCCGGAATTTCTTATTGATTACATCGTTTTCAGCTTAATTTCATTTAAGAAGATGGAGGGGCTGGAAAGGCCCCTTTATTCACTTCGTCAGTAATATACCAACTCCTCTTGAAAAATATAATATAATGGTTTAATTGTTGACGTAACAGGGATGTCAAAAATAGCTGCGGCCCTACATCCACATAACTTTTTTTACATCATATGGTATAGTTTAACAGGTTGAAAAGAAAGAATTGATAGAAGGAGTTTGATATGCCAATTTATGAATATAAATGCGGAAAATGCGGCACTGTGAGTGAAATTCTTGTGCTGGATAAGAATGAAGTGCTGCAATGCCAATCCTGCAACAGCACCGATCTGACGAAATTGATGTCGGCGCATAATACAATAGTATCGTCCCCCTCTCCGTTCCCGGCCGGAGGATGCTGTGGCTCCCCCGAGATTTGCGGCTCCGCTGGTTCCTGCGGAATGCGCGGAAGTTGCTGTGAAGGATAGGCTGATCGGAGCCAAACCTTTTATTACTGACAATATTTATAAAAACAGATTGGGTAAACACCATGAAATATGAAGGAAATATATATCGTCCTCCCAGCGAGGCCAATAGTCTGCTTATTCAGGTAACGGTTTCATGTTCACATAATCGTTGCACTTTTTGCGCTGCCTACAAGGGAGTGAAATTCCGTATAAAAAGCCGGGAAGATATTCTGGAGGATATTCTGGAAGCCGGCCGGTACAGCCGAATTCATCCGATCAAAAAGATATTTCTTTGTGATGCCGATGCCTTGATCATCCCTCAAAAGAGGCTCGTGGAGATTCTTGAGCAGATACGTGAGCATATCCGGGGAGTTGAGCGTGTGGGAATTTTCGGAAATGTAAAAAGCATCCTGCGCAAATCAGTCGATGAGCTGAAAGTATTGAAGGAACTGGGTTTGGGTATCGTTTACCTGGGAGTGGAGTCGGGAAATGATGCCATTTTGCAGGCCACATGCAAGGGAACTACTTATGAGCGAACTGTCGAAGCAGGACGACGCGTCAAAGAAGCGGGTATCGCCCTGTCCGCGATGGTTCTACTTGGTCTCGGCGGGGTGGAAAAGAGCATGGTCCATGCCCTGGATACCGCACGCGTTCTTACCGCGATTGATCCCGACTATGCCGGGGCACTGACACTTATGGTGTATCCCGGAACACCGCTTTGTGATGAATACGAAGCGGGACGCTTTACCATTCCCGACACCTTCGGATTTCTTCGAGAATTGGGCATCATTATCGCTAACAGTAATTTCACAAATTGTTTCTTCACCTCCAATCATGCCTCGAATTACCTTCCCATTCGTGCAAGAATGCCTGAACAAAAAGAGGAAACTGTAGCGGCTATCCAACGCGTCATTCAGGAAGCCGACAAAAAGAAACTCCGGCCGGAATATCTGCGTGCTTTTTAGTGTTTGGGGAGATCAGAGGCACTTGAAATGCCTGTCAGGAAGATTATGGACTCCAGAAAAATGGCTGAGGGGCAAGGACTCGAACCTCGATAAACAGGGCCAGAACCTGTTGTCCTACCTTTAGACGACCCCTCAATACATCATTGAAATCAGGCAGCGGTATAATATACTGATTGAAAAGGATTTTTTAATCCGAGTTCTTTAAAACATTATAAGCTACGGCAAATGACATGCCAACAAGGTATTTAAAAATTGTCATTAATAATCAACAGCTTGCCTGCTCTTATCGTTTTTTAGTTATACATTTTTGTTTGTTTCGAGAGAAATCAGACATAATTGTCATATTGATTGATAGAGGTATTAATAGAAAGTTGCATTCATTGCCTAATTTTGTCTGCTGCATCGTTATGCTTTGAATGCAACCTGATATAAGACTATGGCAACCGTCCTTCCCGGCGCAGTTGAGTGACGATTCGATTAATTGCGGGCAGGGCGGCATTGGCAGCCTTTTCGCCCTCCATAATAGCTTCATGTCTTTTGAAAAAATCACTGGAGCCGATATAGCCAACATTGGGTCTAATGACGATATCGGCATTTCTCACCTGAATGGTGGAAATTTTATTGTACATGATATCGATGGCCTGCATTATCGTTTCGACTGTACCGGAAGGCGCAGACGAGGCCAGGCTTGATGAAATATCAACGGCAATGACGACGTCGGCGCCATAGCGGCGAGCGACATCTACCGCCAGGGGATTCACGACTCCGCCATCAACATACATTTTCCCGCTGATTACAGGAGGTTGAACTACACCAGGGATTGCACAACTTGCGCGCACCGCTTTGCCTGTATTGCCGCGGCCGAAAACCATCTCTTCACCGGTTTGAATATTTGTCGATACGGCGTAAAAAGTAGTGCGGAATTTATTGATCGGCGTATATTTCACTTTCATATTGATGAAACTCTCGAGTTTATCTCCCTTAATAAATCCGTTGTCCGGCAGGGTATAGTCGACAAGATCATCTTTTTGTATACCAAGGGCAATTGTTTGCAGGTCATAAGGACGGTATCCGTAGGCATACAAACTGCCGACAAAAGAACCAGCACTTGTGCCGACAACCATATGGACGGGAATCTTATTTAATTCGAGAATTTTTAAAACTCCAATATGAGCAAAACCTCTCGAAGCGCCCGCACCCAAAACAACAGCAACTTTCGCCGGTTTTTTTGTTACCGGAATTTCTTTCTGCAGCATTGCACAAGAGCTCAATATAAACACTAAAGCCAAGGCGCAGACAATTCTGCCTAAGCGAAAATTTCTAGCTAACATTATCTTCAGTTTTTCCTTTCCTTCTATTACTTGGCCGGCGGCGTTTTTGGGTTGGTTTGTGCTTGGGTCTGGTTGGCTGTTCGGCAACGGGAGCAGGTTCAACCGGAGGCGCATGCAATGATTGCTGGTAATAGTCGTCCAGCAGCATGGCGATTAATGTCAGTTCCTCTTCAGCCTGCGCCAGGTTTCGCGCCAGCGGCACAAAACGCTGCATGCGTTCAATTTCCAGATTGTCGCGGGAGCGTAGCCGCGCTTCCAGAAGCGCCGTGATTCTTTCCGCCACTACTCGCTCTATTTCCTCATCGTCGGCCAGCGTACGCTCTTCCATGTTGATTTTATAAAAGCGGGCAATGTTTTGCAGCTTGAATCTTTCCATTTCCGCCACCAGAGAAATGGCCACCCCGCTTGCGCCCATCCTTCCTGTACGACCGGCACGGTGAATATAAGCCTCGGGATCTTCCGGAGGTTCATACTGAATGACGTGGGACAAATCCGGAATATCAATACCGCGGGCCGCCACATCGGTAGCTACCAGAAAACGGAGTGTGCCGCGCCGTACCCGTCCCATAACTTTTTCTCGGGCACTCTGCGCCAGATCGGAAGAGAGCTCATCGGCGTCATAGCCAAAGCGCTTCAAAACAATGGAAAGATAATGTACGTTGTCCTTCGTGTTACAAAAGATGATGGCCGAGGAAGGATTCTCGATTTCAATAATGCGGACCAGCGATCTTTCCTTGCGCATCCCCGGCACAACGTAATAGACATGCTCAATCTCCGCAATATGCACCTGATTGCCGCTTAAACTCAGCAATTCCGGCTCTCTCAGAAACTGATCAGCCAGCCGAATCACCTGCGGGGGATAAGTTGCGGAAAACATACTGCTGACAATATCTTTCGATGGTATATATTTGCGGATTTTCACCATATCCGGATAAAACCCCATGGATAACATCCGGTCTGCTTCGTCAAATATCAGTATTTTCAAATGATCGAGGGATAGAGTATTCTTTAAAAGATGATCGAGAATCCGGCCCGGCGTTCCAACCACAAGCTGGGCGCCGCTGCGGAAAGCCTCGAGCTGGGCGCCGTAACCGACGCCTCCGTAAACCACGGCAACCCGTAGATCCGACCCCTGCACCAGCTTCTGCGCTTCTCGGGAAACTTGCAGTGCCAGTTCCCGGGTGGGGACAAGCACTAAAGCCTGGGCAACATTCCGACCGAGATCAATTTTTTGCATGATCGGCAGAATATAGGCGCCCGTCTTACCGCTGCCGGTGCGCGATTGTATCATCATATCACGACCTGCCAGAAGATAAGGGATGGATTTAGCCTGGACCGGGGTTAGACTTTGCCAGCCGGCATTTTCGCAGGCAAGCCGCAGCTCCGGAGCCAATTGCGCAAGAGAAATCTCGGGAAGCGCAGCTGCCGGCTCGATATCATTTTCTTCATTTTTTCTAGTTTCTTCCATTTATGCAAAAGTACCTTTCCTTCAGAAAAACAAATTAATTATCGAAAATTATTTAGTTTATTCTGGCACAGGAATCAAGGGAAATTTAATGTTATCGAATATATATTAAGATATATTTTATGTGAATTTTTATAAAATATATTGACAGACATTTTGGGATATAATAGGCTAATTACCAATTCATTAGAGAGGCCTTTAAGGCTCTGCCTTTTGGAGTGATTCAAGTACTCAAGTAAACAAGCCGATATTAATCAGTAACTCTTGAAGTCGTTATTTAGTGTATCCAAGTGTATCTTTTGAATAATAATGCGGTAAAAAATTGAATATCTGCCATGTCAGGATAACATCTGGATTTATCGGTTTATAATCTATAACAAGGAAATATTTATGCATATCGAAGATATTAAAAGGTTGCCCATCAGCGAGCTCAACACTTTGGCTAAAGACTTGGCTGTTCCCGGCGCCAGCAGCATGCGGCGTCAGGATTTGATATTCGCGATTCTTCAGACGCAGGCGGAAAAAAATGGAGTGATTTCCGGCTCTGGTGTATTGGAAATCCTGCCGGACGGGTTCGGTTTTTTACGCGCCGTGGACTACAATTACCTGCCCAGTCCGGACGACATCTACATCTCACCTTCACAGATAAGAAGATTCAATTTAAAAACCGGCGATACGATTTCCGGTGAGGTGCGGCCACCCAAGGAAGGTGAAAAATATTTTGCTCTTCTGAAAGTTGACGCCGTCAATTTCGAAAGCCCCGAAGCCGCCCGCGACAAAATTCTTTTTGATAATTTAACCCCTCTTTATCCACTGGAAAAATTGAATCTGGAATTTGATCCGGAAAATTATTCCACCAGGATTATGGATTTATTTACTCCGATCGGCAAGGGACAGCGTGGTTTGATCGTTTCTCCGCCCCGCGCCGGTAAGACCGTACTGCTCCAGGATATCGCTCACAGCATAACCGCCAACCACAAAGAAGTCATGTTGATGGTGCTTTTGATTGACGAACGGCCGGAAGAAGTTACCGATATGCAGCGTAGCGTCGCCGGTGAAGTAATTTCATCAACTTTTGACGAGCCAGCCTCCCGCCACGTTCAAGTTGCTGAAATGGTTATAGAAAAGGCAAAGCGCCTCGTCGAACACAAAAAAGATGTAGTTATTCTGCTCGACAGCATCACCCGTCTCGCGAGGGCTTATAATACAGTCGTCCCTCCCAGCGGCAAAGTTCTGTCGGGCGGTGTGGATTCCAATGCACTGCACAAACCCAAGCGCTTCTTCGGCGCCGCCCGCAACATTGAAAACGGCGGCAGCCTGACAATTATTTCCACGGCACTCATCGATACCGGCAGCCGGATGGACGAAGTTATCTTTGAAGAATTTAAGGGAACAGGCAACATGGAGCTGCATCTGGACCGCCGCATTGCCGATCGCCGGGTCTTCCCCGCCTTTGATTTAATTCGTTCCGGAACACGGAAAGAAGAACTGCTTATCGCCAAAAATAATCTGAACCGTATCTGGATACTGCGCAGACTTCTTCAGGAAATGAATCCCGTTGACGCCATGGAATTCATCGTCGGCAAGATAAGGAAAACGGAAACGAACAAGGATTTCCTGGATTCGATGAATTCATAGCCGTAATGATAAAATGAGTTGAATTTTTGTTGCAGATATTATAAGGCAGCAAAACTGTTTTAAAATTACATTGGCAAAATGAATTATTGCTGAAGATACAAGGTTAAGGAGGAGAAGTAAAAAGACATGAAAGAAGGCATTCATCCCGACTATAAAGAAACAACCATAACATGCGTTTGCGGTAATGTCATTCCAACCAGATCAACCAAGAAAGACATTAAGGTTGAAATTTGTTCCAATTGCCATCCCTTTATGACCGGCAAGCAGAAGATTATGGATACCGCCGGCCGCGTGGAAAGATTCAAGAAAAAGTACGAAGGCAAAGAAGTAAAACCGCAAACCAAAAAGAAAACAACGAAATAAGCGCCGGCGTAATTTTTTCTTTACGGAAACTAAAAATACCGGAATCTCTCCTAATGCTGATGAACATTACTCATCGTTCACATTGTTTGTAGGCGACTCCCCTCCGGCAGGAAGGGGGCCTACAAATGTGTCTTTTAAAAGCAACCCCAGCATCCTCAAATTCATTTAAAGAACTGTTATGGATATTTTATTAAATAAACTTCGTGATATTGAACTGCGGTATCGGGAACTGGAAGGCCAGCTCAGCGATCCGCAAATTGTTTCCAAGCCCAATCTGTATCAAAAATACGCCAAGGAGCACTCTGATCTGACTGAATTGGTGGATGCGATCCGCAGGTATGAGAAAATTATAGCGCATATCGAAGAATACGATGGTTTTCTTCAGGAAGACGACGCGGAACTAAGGGACATGGTCAAAGAGGAAATGCCTCAATTGCTGGAAGATAAAGCGCAGTTGGAAGATAAAATGAGGATAATGCTGCTGCCGAAAGATCCCAACGACGATAAAAATGTCTTTCTGGAAATTCGGGCGGGTACCGGCGGTGATGAGGCGGGGCTGTTTGCGGGCGATTTATTCCGGATGTATGCACGCTATGCGGAAGCACAAGGCTGGCGGGTCGAAGTTGTGAGCAGTTCCCCGGCAGGGGGGATGGGCGGTTTCAAAGAAATAATCGCCCAGATTGAAGGCAGGGGCGCATACAGCCGCTTGAAGTATGAAAGCGGCACTCACCGTGTACAGCGCGTCCCCGTTACGGAAGCTCAGGGGCGGATTCATACCTCTGCGGTCACCGTAGCTATCATGCCGGAAGCGGAAGATGTGGAACTCACAATTGATCCCAATGAACTGCGAATCGATGTTTATCGTTCCACCGGCCACGGCGGACAGAGCGTCAACACAACGGATTCGGCGGTGCGGATTACCCATCTGCCCACGGGGCTTGTTGTCACCTGCCAGGATGAAAAATCTCAATTAAAGAATAAAGCCAAAGCTATGAAAGTTCTGCGCGCGCGCCTGCTGGATGCCATGACTCAGAAGCAAAACGCGGAAATTTCGGAAGCGCGTAAAACCCAGGTAGGTTCCGGCGACCGCTCGGAGCGCATCCGCACTTATAATTTTCCGCAGGGACGTATGACCGATCATCGCATCGGAATGACCCGTTATGATCTGGATAATTTTCTGAACGGCGATATCGGCGAAACGATCGATGCGCTGGCAACGCATCATCAGGCGGAATTGTTAAACAAAAGCGAAAATTAAGATCAATTCGAATAATGTTGGTTCATGATATTCTAAATGAAGCTGCCCGCAATTTTACCGAAGCGGGTATTCCCTCCCCACGGCTGGACGCAGAAATATTGCTTTCCTTCTGCCTGGGCTGCGATAGGATTGATTTTATTAAGAATCCGGCAGCACCGGTTGATGACAAGACGCTGGCTTCCTTTCAGCAACTGGTAGCGCGCAGACTGGCGTGGGAACCGGTAGCCTATATAACCGGACGAAAAGAATTCTGGTCTTTCGTCCTGGAAGTCAACAGTTCCGTGCTTATTCCCCGCCCGGATACGGAAGTGCTGGTGGAAGAGACACTCTATATATACAAGCAGCTGGATTTGGCGGAAATCAGAATTTTAGACATCGGAACAGGCAGCGGGGCGATTGCCCTGGCGCTGGCCAGCGAAATTCCCGCAGCCCGGCTGACGGCTACGGACGTTTCCGCCGCAGCACTCGCCACAGCCCGCAAAAATGCCCACAGGCTGAATCTGGATCATCAAATAAAATTCCTGCAGGGCGATTTATTCGAGCCGGTTGATGATTTTTTTGATATAATTGTTGCCAATCCGCCTTATATCGCGGATGAAGAATACGATAAACTGCCGACAGGAGTTAAAGATTATGAGCCGGCGGCAGCGCTTCTGGCCGGAGCCGGCGGATTGGATTTCTATCGCAAAATTGTTGCCGGTGCCCCCGGCCATCTGAAAAATAATGGTTGGATTCTTCTGGAAACAGGGTCAAATCAGGGTACGCAAATCAATAATATTTTCGAGTCTTCCGGACAATACAGCGATATAAGCATAAGAAATGATTATGCCGGACTGCCGCGCGTAATCAAAGCAAGGAGAAAAATCAGTGGATAAATTTGTTGTTCAGGGAGGAAAACCTCTTCATGGAGATGTACGTATCAGCGGAGCGAAAAATGCCGCTCTGCCGGTTTTAGCTTCGGCCCTGCTTGCCCCAGGGACAAGCACGTTCCATAACATACCGGATCTTGTTGATATCAAAACCATTAAAAAGCTGTTAAAAAATTTAGGCGTTGAAATCGAAGGCGACGAAACAGTCCAGGTTAATGCCGAAAAAATCACCAGTTGCGAAGCTCCCTATGACCTGGTGAAGACTATGCGGGCTTCCGTTCTGGTTCTGGGGCCGCTTGTTGCGCGCCGGGGTGTAGCGCGGGTATCGCTGCCCGGGGGATGCGCCATCGGAGCCAGGCCGGTTAATCTGCATATCAAAGCCCTGCAGGATCTCGGCGCTCATGTGGAATTAAACAGCGGGTATGTGGAAGCGAAGGCAAAAAAATTAAAAGGGGCGGATATTTATTTTGACATTTCCACGGTAACCGGAACCGAAAACATTATGATGGCCGCAGTTCTGGCGGAAGGAACAACGGTGCTCAACAACGCCGCCTGTGAACCGGAAATTGTCAATCTGGCCGACGTCTTAAAGGGTATGGGAGCGAAAATCAGCGGAGCCGGCACGGATGTCATTACCATCGAAGGCGTTACCTCGCTTAAGCCTACGGAAGCGTCGATTATTCCCGACCGCATTGAAGCCGGCACTTTTATGATTGCCGCCGGTATGACTCGTGGCGAAATAAATATACTGGGCTGTGATTCATCTCATCTGGAAGCATTAATCAACAAATTGCGCGATACCGGAATGAAAATTGTACCCATTAAAGGCGGATTAAAAGTATCCTCCGGTAAAAAGATAAACAGTGTGGACATAAAAACTCTGCCCTATCCAGGTTTCGCGACGGATCTGCAGGCCCAGATGATGGCTTATATGTCGATCAGCAGCGGCTTGAGTGTGATTAATGAAACGGTTTTTGAAAACCGCTTCATGCATGTCAGCGAATTGCTGCGTATGGGTGCCGATATTGTTATCCAGGGAAGCAGCGCCATTGTTCGCGGCGTACCCAAATTGCACGGCGCCCAGACGATGGCGACGGATTTGCGGGCCTCCGCTTCGCTGCTTCTGGCGGCACTGGTTGCCGAGGGCACAACGGAAATATCCCGCGTATATCACATTGACCGCGGCTATGAGGGAATAGAAAAGAAATTCTCTGCTCTGGGAGCGGATATTAAGAGGATAAAATAAAATGAGAATTATTAAAGCCAGTGCCGTTGAATTCGGAGATTTTTTTCGCGAGTTGCGTCAGCGGGGAGGCGCCTTTACTCCCGAACTGCTGGCAACTGTTGTGGATATAGTAAGCGACGTGGCCGCCAGAGGCGATGCTGCCTTATTTGATTATACGGCAAAATTTGACAACTATGAACTTTCCGCCGCGACAGTGGAAGTAACCGAAGAAGAAAAGAATGATGCGCTTTCCGGCGTACGGCAGGAAGACCTCGACGTAATTTCTCTTGCCGCCGAACGGATTGAAAAATATCACAAAAATCAGACCACCCAAAGCTGGTTTGTCAAAAATGAGGAAGGTGTGGAAGTAGGCCAGCGTATTTTACCCCTGGAGCGTATCGGCATATACGCCCCCGGAGGCAAGGCCGTTTATCCTTCGACAATCCTGATGGCGGCCATTCCGGCGCGCATCGCCGGTGTACAGGAAATAATCCTGGTTACGCCCTCCAAAGACGGCATACTCAATCCGCTGATTGCCGCCGCCGCCAAGGTGAGCGGTGTAAACCGTATTTTTAAAATAGGAGGGGCGCAGGCAATAGCGGCGCTCGCTTACGGCACAAAAACAATCCCCCGGGTGGATAAAATTGTGGGCCCCGGCAACGCGTATGTCGTTGCGGCTAAAAAGCTTGTTTTCGGCCAGGTGGATATTGACATGATTGCCGGCCCCAGTGAAGTTGTAGTGGTCGCCGATAAAACCGCCAGAGCATCCTTTGCCGCCGCCGATCTCTTGGCGCAGTTGGAACATGATGAAATGGCTGCCGCCGTTCTCTTTACCACGGATGAAAATCTGGCTCATGAAGTCTCGCAGGAAGTGGAAAGACAAATGAAAACCTTATCGCGCACGGCAATAATGGAGAAATCGCAGGCCAGATACGGCGCTATTATAATTACCGCTGATATCGATCAGGCAATAGAATTATCCAATATTTTTGCACCGGAGCATTTGGAGCTGATGGTGGAAGATCCGGCCGGCGCTTTATCAAAGGTGCGCAATGCCGGCTCTGTCTTCCTGGGCTCTTTTACGCCGGAAGCGCTGGGAGACTACATGGCCGGAACAAATCACATTCTGCCAACCGAAGGCACGGCGCGTTTTTCTTCACCGCTGGGTGTTTATGATTTTGTCAAACGGATGAGCGTCCTTCGTTTTTCACCGGAAGCTCTAAGCAAACTGGGCGGCAAAACGGCTCATTTTGCCCGGATGGAAGGCCTTGATGCCCATGCCAATTCCGTCGATATCCGGCTTAATCCAGGTCATTCATAGCCATCCGGACGCTTTATTATTGTGGTTTCCTCAACATCGTAGCTCCAAGGAACAACTCTCACGAAGGCTTTCGCGCCCTTAAAAAACGAAAACCGAATTTTGTCTGGCGGGTTGTTTCCCCACAAAAGGGGGACGGTTCTATTTATTATCTCCCCTTTTATAATTTTCAGGTGGAATAGGCGAGTAGACTGGTTTCTCCCGATGCTGTAGGTTGGCGTTTGTGTTCTCCGTTGCCGCCTGGTTTCCCGGCGGTGCCACATTATCTCAACCATACACAGGTTGTTACCAGCCCCTCTCAGAACCGTGCTTGCGCTATTTACGCACACGGCTCCGCACATGGTCAATTCACGGAATATCCGAACATCATGACCTTGATTCCAGGCTCCGGCAGTGGAAACCGCTTCAGCATTTCACGGAACTGCGGCCAAGTAAGGCATCCCCGCTTACCGCGACGATTCAGCCATTTAAACAACAGCCTCTTTACTTCCTCTCCGAATCTTTTGATTCCGGACAGGTTGTCGGTTACGCCATAATAGGCATAGTGTCCTCTCAATTTGGCTTTGGCTATTGCCCAAAGTTCCTTTGTCTTCATTGTCCTGGCTATCTTCAGCCATTCCTTGAAAGCCCTCAGCTTGGCGGCAAACTTCTTTCGGGCTGTTACCCGCTTCATCCGAAACCCTTTGCCGTCCCTCTTCGTGCCGCAGTAGTGGGTTAGTCCCAGAAAATCAAACGTCGCTGCTCTTTCCCCTCTTCTTTTGGCATTTTGAACGGCGAATCGCCCAAACTCCACCACTCTGGTCTTCGCAGGTTCCAGTTCCAGGCCAAACTTACCCAGTCGTACGCCAACTTCTCTACGAAATAATTCCGCATCTGGCTTGTACTGAAAGCAGACAACAAAATCATCAGCATAGCGAATAAGTCGCGCTGTACCTGTGCAGCTCTTGCGGAATACTTTCTCGAACCAGAGGTCAAGGGTATAGTGGAGATAGATGTTGGCCAGTAGCGGGGAGATGACGCCGCCTTGCGGTGTCCCTTCGTCGCTGATTGTTATTACTCCATCTTCCGATACTCCTGCCTTAAGGAATCGCTTGACCATCCGGCAAATCCGCTTGTCGCTTATCCGGTGTGCCAGAAACTTCATCAGCCATTCCTGGTTCACATGGTCGAAGAAGCCTTTGATGTCTGCCTCGACTATGTGGTTGACCGGTTTGTTTTCCACGGTATCGCTCAGTGCTCTGAGTGCGCCGTGGCAACTCCTGCCGGGACGGAATCCATAGGAATCTCCTATGAAGTCCTGTTCGTATACTGCTTCCAGTATCCGAACAAGTCCCGATTGTACAAGTTTGTCTTCAAGTATGGGGATACCCAAAGGGCGTTGTTTGTCACTGCCCGGCTTAGGTATGTATTTCCGCCGGACAGGTTGCGGTAGGTATGCCATCTGGTGCAGCCTTCCTATCATATCGGACAGGTTGGCGTCCAGGTTCTCTGCATACATCCCCTTGGTCACTTTGTCTATGCCTGCGGCTGCATCATTCCTCAGCCGCTGGAAGCACTCCCGTAACAATTCCTCGTTCATCAGGTGATATAAACTGGTGAACTTGAATTGAGGCGCATGACGGGCTTTATCCGCTATGCGGTGTAGTTTCGTTGCCACCGGTTCCCCGCTTCTGTGTGCGGACGGTGTCTCCTCTTCCCGCGCTACCATGTGTGGTCTCCTTCCCTCCGGCGGCATTACCCGCCTTCTCCGGTACTATTAAACCATCCGACTCCCTGCACCATCTTTGCCTTCCTCCCTCTTCAGTTGTCCGGCATACTCCCTTTTTTCAGAGAGAAAGCGCAGGGCCTCCCGGGTTGCCGTGTAATCACAATGTCAAACATGCCATGGTCTCTGACCCCGGAGAAGCAAACATTTTCTTGCCCTTTACGAAAATGCCCGTGTTGACTTCCACTTCTATTACAGTGTCGTCCTTCCCATCGCGACTCTTACGAGGCTCAATCCCTTCAACCTTTCAGCTTACGGCCTATCTGCTCGCTGTCCTACGCTTAAAGCTGGATGTTACCATACAGCCTCCAAAGACTCGCTACCCGGTGGCGGGCCAACCTTCCGGGGCGGGATACACTCCCGCTTGATTACTCGACCTTGCCCGGCCGCACAATAGAACCGTCCGTATTTACTACATCCGTTCTTTTATTTATGCCGATTTCGAAGGTGCTTTTGTTGATGCAGTTGCTAATGGTCGTAAGCTGCTCAGCATCTTCAGGGTGTTGAACCAAAACGGAGAACCAAGACTCAGAAAGGCAGCTGTTATCATAATACCCCAAATACTGTATCCGGCATAATAAGACTTGAAATCCTTACATGATGTTGGTATCTGCAAGGCAAATCCTGATTTCGCCAATCCTTTCTGTATGGTATCGGCGTGTTTTTTCAATTCGTCAATTACCAGCAATTGATACTTATTCAAAATATTATCACGTGTAGCCTCGTCTGTTTTGAGGTTAACCTGGAGCCACTTTAACATATCGGCCATATTCATTAAGGTTGGGGTCGCAGGGAGGCCAGCGGTTGATTTCGCATCTTCCTTTTTCAACTGTTCCATTGCATCTTTTAAAATTTGAGGGGTATAGTTGTACGTACTGGACTGTGCAACATTTGTTTTAACAGCCAATATCACAGAGGCCTCATTTAACAGCATTTCACTCTGTCCGATCAGGTTTGTTCTCATAACCTGATTACTCCAAATCTGTTGGAATAGACTAAAGGAATCAACACGAGCGCCGAACGAAATCAGGACTGCTAATATGATTGTCCAGATACGCGTTTGCATGGTGAACCGTTGAGAAGCACGCTTCATGACAACATCAAAGCCCGCCTCTATTTTCCCTATCGATGTCTGCACGGCTATTCGTTTATCATCCTTCTTCGTTTGATTCTTTTCTTTTATTTCAGCCATATTTTTAAGGCCAATTACTAATTCCTCTTTAGTAATTGCTGAAGCAAGCCTCCAACGTTTTGTCATCTTTCCAATCAGTGGTACATATGTAAATTTCGACCATAGCGAATCAGATATGAGGGGTGCTTCCAGAATTTCTTGAGCTAAGGAATCAGCTTTTTCTGCAAGTTTCGGTTCAACAGTTTCCAGCAACTTTTTCAAACCCCACCGTAGATTAACCCCCCGATAACCTAATATTGCGGAAATCATTTGAATCAGAATAGTTATCAATAGACTAAGTGCTAATATTATTACGGTGAAAGCTATAATCGCATCCAAATACTGTAACATAATAATGAACCTCCTTATTATGTGCTCCCGAATGATTATTACTGCGCATGCTAAAAGGGGACGGTTCTAATTATCATGCTCAACATGGTAAGAAAGCCATTTATAAACAGAACCGTCCACTTTTTTGCTACCTAACGGAAGGCCGGGGGAAACAGGTTCTACTGTTCCGCCCCGGCCGTGTTTAAAACGGCAATTGATCCTTCGTTATCTCTATGGACACTTCTCGATGGCGATGGCTTTCATCTGCTCACGGTAATAGATGAAGTTCCGCCCGTCGCGCACATGGGTGTATGCCCACAGCTTGAGCGCGAAGGCGCAGGTAGTATCAAGGCCTGCAAGCATGCCGGTTCCCGGTGCGGGGGCTGCCGTTCCTCCAGAGACTGTCTTGTTGATGCTGCCCGGCAGGCCGTTATTGGAAACGCCGCTGTCGAGATAGTGGATCGTGGGATTGACGCCCTTGGTGTAGTAAAAGCCCCAGGAGCGCAGCCGGTTGTTTTCCTGTGAGACCTGTACCTGGAAGTTCAGCGACAGGGCCGGGGTCCAGGGAATGACGCCGCACTCGTTGATTACCGCGGGAATGGTGAGTTCCACTTCCGGCGCCTTGTTGTCCAGGGTGATGACGAGGTCGCAGCGGTCCAGCATCGGCGGCAGCAATGCCGGTGGGGGCATGGTGCCGTCGCGGTAATCCACGCCCATGGCTGATGTGAGTTTGAGGCCGTTCTGATCGAATACCTCCAGCCGCAGAATGTATTTTCCCGTATCCTCTTCGGCCAGCCAGCTGTACCAAGTGCCGAGCCAGTCCGGATTATACCAGTAGTAATCGCTGAAATTGCGCACCTCATAAAGGGCCGGTACGCCGTTGACCGTTTTGGGTCCCAGGGTATGGGTCTCGCTGAACAGCGTGGCTTTCGCGACACGCGTATCCGCGAGAGAAGCGGTGACGGGGGTAAATTCGCTGCTGCCCTCCCGCGCGTAAGAGAGACGGTAGTAGCGGGCCGGAGCGCCCGTCGTCAGGGCGTCGCCGAACTGTCCATAGACCAACAGGCTCCCGCCATAAGCAACGTTGCTCAACGGAGCCTCGTTGTACAGACCTGTTGCCTGGTTGATCTTGTAGACCTCATCATCACCGATCCGGGTGAAGAACACCGACGAACCAGCCGGGGGATCATAGCAGTTGCCGTTACCGCAGATGACCTCTTCGTTGTCCAGGAACAGGTCGATATGGGCATGGGTGACGTTCCAGCGGGTGCTGGTGTAAGGGTCCATATAGATTATCGTCGGGACGCCGTCGATGACCTGCGTTACTTTGATGATAATGTCCGGTCGGGAATCGAAACGCAGTCGGCCGCGGCGGAAATGGAAGGGCCACCAGTTGAAGCAGCAGTTGAAATAGCCGTCGCAATCGGTCGTGGTCTCACACACCTCCGCCCTGCTATAGAAACATAAGGGAAAGATGAGCCACGGTGCGATCTTGGAGGTGAGGGTCAGCTTTTCCAGCCGGGACGCAATGCTGCTGTCCATCAGGCTCGCTTCGCCCACGCGGGTGAAGGCCGGCGTCAATGCCGCAGCGGAGGTGGCTTCCGTCAATGTTGCGGCCGCCTGGACGGAGCGTGTGAACGTTGCCGAGATGCCGGCTGGCGGCAAGGGCTGGGGATTGAGACTGACCTGCTCCAACCGCGAGGCGCCGATGCTGCTGCGCAGGTTCGAGATTGCCCTCAGGTTCAGCTCCGGCGCCGGGTCGGGGCCGGGAAAGGGTTTTACTAAAACGGGTGGTTCCTTGAGCAGCTCGGGGATGCGAATTACCGGCCTGTCCAGCAGCAGTTCCCACCATTTGCGCAGTGGCGGCCAAAAGCAATTTTCGCGGTCAACATCGTAAATTTCGACCTTCACGAAGGGGACGGGGCAAATGTTTGTGACGCCGTCGGCATGGCTGACCTTGCGCACATGCCCGGAGATGCAAATATGCAGCGGCCACCAGGGGATCCAGATATCAACCGGCAGCAGGACATCAAATCTCAGCCGGTATTGCACCCCTTCGCCCTTCCACTCCTTAGCCGAAAATGTCTTTTTGTAAGCACTGGAGTGGCGTATCTGTTTTGGCATATCCGCGGGCCCCACAAAAAGGTCCACATCGGCAGGCTGTGCCAGCCGCACGGTAACCCGGTAGCCGCCTTTCTCATCGACGTCTGCGCTACCCAACAATGACCCGGCCTTATCGAAGACGTACGCTGCCAGTTTCAATTCCCCCGGTTGGCACTCGGGCTGTTCGCGTTGAATCTTACCTTCGATGAGAAAGCTGTTTTCTTGTCTGGAACCACTGGGCTGTTTTTTTTCGCTGTCCATTTTTTTCTCTCCTTTTTTCATATATTCAGCAGGCTGCCCCTTGATATGTAAGGGCACTTTCCCGTTCAAAGAAATTATTCTCGTGAATACTTATGCGCTTATTTCCGGCAAGTTGAAGCATTGTCAATTTCCGCAATCCGGCTGATTATTGTTTCTTATCACCTGACTTCATTCGCTTAATGATGACATCGTCGATAACTCCTTTGCGGATCGCTTCATCAAAGAGCAGCTTCTCAACAGCACCGCCACTATCCTCCAGAAAAGACTTCCGGCCGTCCATCAGTTCAATTGCGCCTTTGTAAACGGCAAATCCGGCGGGAAGCCCTGCCCGTTTCTCCGGATTACTCACAAGGATCCCTTTATAACCGATATTTGCCGGAATAACCGTATGCCGGTCATAGTTCCCGATCTGTTTCGCCATGGCGAGATTCATCTTCAGTTTTTCGATCAACTGCACGTCGACCAGTTCATAAGTGGGGTCAGGTCTTCCCGAGAAGAGAAGCACTCTTACCGTAATTCCCTGCTCCCCTGCGGCGACCGCACTGCCGCTGTAAAGATTGTCCGGAATCGGCATCAGCGCGGCCAGGAAAACCAGCGCCAGAAATAGAAATACCTTGATCTTAATTCGTTTCATCGCATACCTCCTCTTTTTCACAAGCCGTTACTGGATATTCTCATGCCCCTGCCCTTGCGAACTTGAGGAGCAGGAGCAGAAATACCCACAGAAGTCAGTGTAGCAAAGCCACCCCGAGCAGCGATCCGCCGTCTCAGGATTCGAAATGGGATTGCCCGAAGCATCCAGATTGGTCGCCTGAGTTCCGCCGGGCTTGTGCGACCACATGCCGTCAATGCCGAGCCGATACCAGTGATAGTCCGTCCCGGGGTCCACGACGAGGGCGATCTTGTCCTCCTTGTTCGGGCAGACACCCGAGGCGGGCAGGCGCAGGACGCCGTCATTGACCGCAGCCGCCGCCACATCTGCACAAGCCATCGGGTTCGGATAGTCTCCCGATCTTCTCCCCGGCTGCGCGAACGTGTCGGTCCTCTTGTTGTTCCCGTAATTGTAACAATTGTTGTTAAATTGCACCGTGCTGCCGTCGTTCCAGAACGCCGGACTGTAAGGCGGGACGTTGCAGCATCCCCAAACCGCAAGCACCACAATGCAAAAGAAAAAGATTCCCCGAATCCCTTTGATCTTCATCTTTCACCTCCCACAAAAATTATTTGTTTTTATATATTTACGGAGACAGCTCCTTTAAACCTCCCAAGCTGCCGGGTAACCGAGTCCGTCGAAGAGCTGCATCGCATCCTCGTATGCGTCCTCATACACTTTCTCACTCTCGAAGACGTAATCGAAGAATCCCCGTGGTTGCCTGATCTCGAGCTCCTGTAAATCAATATGATGATACTTTTCACCTTCCACCATTTTCTTCTTATCCAGAAGCTTGTTGATTAACTCGATCTGATAGCGTTCTCCGCAGTATGCTCCATCAAAACCAATTTCGGTCTTCAAGTCTTCAAGTTCAGGATAGTTACGGGGGAGGTGTCCCTGCCAGTGATGGTTGATCGGTCGAACACAAAAAATCCTGTCGGCCAAAGCCAGTTCAGAGAGAATCACACCACGAAAGTATGCGCCGTCCACAAAGCCGCTTCCCTTCTGGTCGAAACCGTACTGGTAGAGCAAAAGAGCGTCGCGTACCGCCTGAGCATCGATGTCCTGGTAAATCGTACGATCACGGTACTCGTTTTTCTGATTCGCACCATACTTGTTGGGCTTCCCGGATTTCTCATTTAACCGCTTAAGAGCTTCTTCATTTAAGTATATGTACTCCTCTCCCGATTGTGGATTATAACTGTTGAAAACAATGCCTACAGATGATTGTTTTTCTTCATTATTTCTCTGCGGCAACTTAGCATCCCGTAAGTTATCGGAGATCTCCTCGAAGAATTCTGCAGGAAAAGCGGGCACGAGATTCGTGCAGGGAAATAATTCCAGAAACTTCTGCGCCAGTAACACTTCTTCAGGTTTTTTCAAGAGGTCATACCATACGTCCCAAGCATTCTTGTTCAAATCACGAATCCATTCAAGGTACGCGGAGGCAAAGACATCCGCTTTGCCGAATAAAGCCACATTAACCAGGGCGCAGTTTTTATTGCCGGTTGGGTTTACCTCGAGTATATCCTCCTGGAGCATCTCTTTAAGATTCTTCTTGACCTGGCCATTTGCTACCTGGAGATACCTGCTGACCCAGAGGATTTGGCCGGACGTACACGAGATCATTATTGGCTTTATACGTCGATCCAGAGCCGCTTGCAGAAATCCCGCACCGTGTGCATTGTTGCCGGCCAATCCACCCATCGCGAACGCTACCGACATTGTTTCCGGATTTTCATATTCTGGTTTCGTCTGATCTGACTTCATAGTCCCTCCTTGTCATCCATTCCGGCACCTGCCCATCTGCTGATTATATTTCCATAGATAATCATAGCGTTACGCATTTCTTCATCTATAAAAAAATGATGGCGCCGGCGAATGAAAAAACCAATGGCAGCTTTGGGACAGCCATTGAATTTCCTTACTGAGAAATAACTTCGTTTTTATTTTTGGTTGTCGTTAAAGCAAAAGCTTTGTTATTGTGGAAGTCAAAGGATGATCAAAAACAGTATGAATTCTTACTTAAAGCGATGCTTAGAAAAACATAGGAGAATATTTGCGAAAATGAAATTGAGAAGTATTATAGCTTTCGCAAGCTCTGCAATTAATTTTTGAACGCCGTCAGCACCGGAAGAAATAACGCAGCCTTTACATAAGTTGGCATCAAATATATAATTCTTTAATAATGTAATAAGTTAAGCCTGATTTAGCAATATAGATTTATTTGTGTATTAATGGGTAGATTACTTACCCATTTTTAGGAACATAGGTGGGAATGGAGATTTCAGGTTCTGTTCGGCCCTAATTTCAAATATATAAAAAATTACTGCTTTCATTTTCCTCCATAAAATGGATAAAATTAAGAATAATTATGTCTGAAAAGAACGAAAAGCCGACCGAAATAGATTTCAATCCCGAATTCCAGAGAGCGCTGGCGCTCATGGAAGATACGCAAAATAATATTCTGATTACGGGACGAGCGGGCACAGGGAAATCAACACTGCTTTCTTATTTTCGCGATCATACGAAAAAGAAAGTGGTTATCCTCGCACCCACCGGCGTGGCGGCGGTTAATGTTTCCGGTCAGACGATTCATTCCTTTTTCCATTTCAAACCCAGTGTAACGCCGGCATCAATTAAAAAGAAAAAAAGCGCCGGAACAACCATTTATAAAAAGCTCACCACCATTGTGATTGACGAAGTGTCGATGGTGCGCGCCGACCTGCTCGACTGTATCGACAAATTTCTTCGTTTCAACGGCCCGGCCGAAAAGCTGCCCTTCGGCGGTGTGCAGATGATTTTTATCGGCGATCTTTATCAGCTGCCGCCGGTTGTCACGTCCGCGGAGCGCGAAATATTCAGGACGCATTACAGCAGTCCTTATTTTTTCAGCGCCAAGGTTTTTGATCAGTTGAATATGGAATTTCTGGAGCTCGAAAAAGTCTATCGCCAGAAAGATGATGACTTTGTCCGGTTGCTCAATACAATCCGCAACCGGACTGTGACGGATGAAGATCTAGCCAAATTCAACTCACGCTGCGATCCGCAGTTTGAAGCTCCTGCCGGTTCCTTCTATCTGTCGCTCACCAGCACCAATGATCTGGCCTCCGCCATCAACGAAAAGCGGTTGACGGAACTACCGGGGAAAACCTGGAAAGCCAAAGGAGAAATCATCGGCGATTTCGGCAAAGAATATCTGCCGACTGCCGTGGATTTGAAGCTGAAAAAGGGCGCGCAGATCATGCTGCTCAATAACGATTCCTATGGTCAATGGATCAACGGAACCATCGGTAAAATTCGCAAATTTGAAAAAGATGATGACGGAGAGGAGGTCATCGTCACTGATCTGGACAACGGCGATACCGCGCGCATCACTCCCTATACGTGGAAAATCTACCGGTTCTTTCTGAAAAAAGAAGAGCTGCACTCCGAGGAAGTCGGGTCGTTCAGGCAGTATCCTGTACGTCTGGCTTTTGCGGTAACCATTCATAAAAGCCAGGGGAAAACTTTCGAAAACGTAGTGATCGATGTGGGACGGGGAACTTTTGCCCACGGGCAAATGTATGTCGCGCTCTCGCGCTGCACCACTCTTTCCGGCATTGTGCTCAAACAGCCGCTGAAAAAAAATCATATCATGATGGACTGGCAGGTGGTGAAGTTTCTGACAGGCATACAGTATGCTCAGTCCGCTAAAACTCTCAGCCGTGAAGACAAGCTGCAAATAATCGAAACGGCGATTAACGAAAAAGCGAACATTGAGATTCTCTACCTCAAGGGAAAGGATGAAAAATCCCGCAGAGTAATCCGCCCGCTGCAGGTAGGAGAGATGGAATACAAGGGATACCCGTTCTGGGGATTGGATGCTTTCTGCGTTGTACGCGGGGAGAAGCGCCGCTTCAATGTAGACCGCATCCTCGAAATCAACAAGCCGGACAGGGAAGGTTAAAAGAGATAGTGTTTCAAGCCAAATCCTGACATCGTCTGTTTCATAATTGCTGCTGTTTCCTGTATATTTGATTACCCTTAACCTCCGAGATATGACTCTAACTGGTCTTTAAACTGGATGGCTCGCTCATCAGAGGGGTCAAGTTCTACCGCCCGCTTTATATCCTGCAAGGCCTGCATGACGTCGCCGGCGGCATACCGGGCAACACCACGGAAGAACCAAGCTTCACCCACCTCCGGTGCCAGGGCAATCGCGCGGGTTGCGGCCGCTTCTGCTTCCCTATAATGCTGCAGATTGTACAGAGCCAGTGCTCCAAGGTGATGTGCAGCGAACAACTGAGGATCGAGTTCACCGGCCCGCGATAAATCGGAGGCAGCATCGCCGAATTGTTCAGCCTGGAGCAGCAATCTACCCCGTCGCAGGTAGGCATCCGCAAAATCGGGGATTTGTCGAATGACGGTGGCATAGTCGTCCAATGCACCGGCGGTATTCCCCAAGGCCTCGTGTGCCTGGCCGCGCCACCAGTAAGCGTTTGTAAACTCCGGCGCCTGTTCAACCAGAGCACCAGCCACAGCCGTGACCCGGATATATTCCTTTTCATCCAGAGACTTATGCACAGCTTTAGCAACAGCAATCTTACCTTCATTGGTCTCCAGGATAGCGCGTGCGGCAATGGTCGAACAGAACGGGTCATTACTTGCGGCCGCTTCAATCAACGGATTGTAGACTCCCGGCGGCAGCGGCTCGGTTTTGCTCTTGCCTGATAATCCGCTCAGCCGTATGCCGCCGCTGTCGAGCCATTCGATCTCCATCATTGGCGGCGGCGGACGGCGGGTTCCCGACAAATACTCGCCCAGCATGGCCAATATCCCGGCGCGTCGTTGGCTGTTCTCCGCCCGGGTCAGCTCGGCAACAAAGAAGTTATAACCCTCGGCGTCGAAGTAGTGGGAAGCGCTGGAAACAGCAGCGGAGCGGACGATATCCGATTCTTCATTCAGTGCAAAACGCAGAAGCTCGCCGACCACGTGCCGGCTGGTAAATCCGCCCGCCTTAAGATACCTGCCATTCCTAAGGAGCGCCCGTCCGAGTAATTGGGCTGCCCGTTCCCGCTCGCGAGTTGTTTCTCTGCTCAAGCTGTTTAACAGTTGGGACAGGATGCTGCGCAGAGCCGGACAGCTGTTGTCCAGATAATCATCGTAGCATATCGTCAGCTCAGCGTTTGATTCTTGCAGTATTGCTTCAAGTAGTGGTTGTGCCAGGTCAATTGCCCTGAGTGACGATGCGTTAACAATAGCCTGATAACGAACTTCGTCACGCGGGTCTTGAAGCAGGCGTTTCATCAAATCCACGACACGGTGATTACCGGCCAGGGCCTGAAGTGTATGGGGAATGGCTGCCACAGTTTCGGGATTGCCTGTTTCATAAGCCTGTTCCAGATGAACTGCGACATCCTCTCCCGCACCTAATTCGTTAGCGAGTCCCGCAGCGAGGAACAACAACCCGGCCATTTCGCGTTTCGGCGTGGACTCCACAACAAATCGCTCTATCGCCGTCACTGCGAAATTATTGGCCGCTTGTATGGCCGAAGATGCGCTGTCCCCGCCTTCCGGCAGATACGCCAGCAAGCCGCGCCGAATCACCATCAGATGGTATTCAAGGGTATGGATGTCGTCTTTGGACAAATCCTTTAGCACCATACGCTCAAGCCAGTTGAACAGATCCGTATACTCTTGTTGGGCTGCAGCAGTATGCGCCCGCAGGAAACTGGCCGGAATGCGATGCATCATCCAGCGGCGCTCGACCTGACCGGAACCTGTGGATGCGACAGCCTGAATCCAGCTGCGTTTGGCCAACCGTCCAATAAGTGCAGAAGGAAGAAGGTCTACCATAATTCTTTCGGCTGATGGATAGGGAGCAAGCCGGGCGATAAGATGAGCAGCGTGGCGAAGTTCGCTATACTGATCCAGCGCGCGGTAAGAAAAGTCGAAAGCCTCGGTTATGCCGCGCAGCCGATCATCCTCCACCTCACCGCGCAGTGCATCCATTTCATGATCCAACAGTATTGACGGTTCCTTGCGCCGTGCAAGCTTTAAAGCCTCGGCAGAGGTGAAGCCGTCTGAAAGACCGGCGCGCAGGATCGAGATTGCCAGGGGCAGACCACCAACCCAATCAGCCAAATCCTCCCATTCATTCTCTCTCAGCCAACGGCGATCTACATTTGGACGGGTAAGCAGGTCTACTGCCGACGATGGAACAAGACTGCCCAGTTCTACATATCCGTCCATGCGAGCCAGGCCGGTGCGGCGAGACGTGACCAACACAGACACATAATCCAGCACCGGGCACCAGTAGCTGACATTCGAGGATTTATTCCCGGGAATTTCGGGAATGCCGTCCACCACCCAAAGCACATCGGCGTAAGAAGTGACCGAGGAGAAATATTGGACTAATGTAGCTGCCAGCAGGTCTCGCTGGCGATGCGGATCAATTTCGTGAGCAGCAGGATCGGGCCTGCCCGGCAGTACCTTCTGTATAATGCTGCGGAACTGAAAGACAAGAGTTTGTGTGTCGCCGTCCGCACTGATCCAGATGACGCCCCCCGGGAAAAAACGTTCGCCGTAGCGGGCAACGAACTCAGCGGCAAGCTGTGATTTACCGCTGCCCCCCACACCCTGGATAGCACAGGAGCGGGGAACACTGAAGGCTCTGCAAGTCACCAAATGATGAAAAACGCGCCAGATCTCCGCCCCCCTTCCAATGAATTCCTCACCGCGTGTCTCTGGAGCCAGATCGATGCATTGCCGGCATGAAGGCTTCACTACACCGGCGTCGCCTTGCTGGATCGCAGGTGTTTTAGCCCAGGCCAATGGAATGTCTCCTCCTGACCGCAATCGTTCTACCGCGTCGTCTTTTATTTCTGAGAGGCGCGAATTCAACGTCGATGTGAATCGTTCGAGACGGTTGCGGATCATCTCTACAATCTCACCCAACATGCCGACAGTCGGCCAGGATATTCGGGCCAACGGCGGGGGAAGATGGGCGACGACCGCAGATAAAACACCCGCCTCGGGAAGTACAACAGCAACATGTTCAAGCTGCTCATCTTTCGCTTCTCCCGCTGCCCGATAAGGAGCGGTAATCACCTGGTATTCATACACGCACCACGGTCGCTGGAAGTAGGTCTCATCAACGAAGACAATAATCAGGCGGGAATCGAGCAGACCATCCGCAATGTCACGCGGGAATGGGTTGCCGTATGGTATCTCGCGTTCATCGAGAAAGACCTCGAAACCATTCCTGGCAAGCTCGTCTCGAAGCCGGCGGGCCGCCTTCTGCGCGGTGGTGTGGGCGTAGGAGATAAAGACGTCTTTGGGCATCCAAGTCAGATCCTTTCCCCAAAATTGGACTCTGAATTCACTGGATAAGCTAATCGGCCGGAGTCAAGCGCTGTCATGCATTGCCTGCACAATCCTGGCGTCCATCCGTTTTGAATCCTTCGTGGAATGTGACTGTGCCCTGCGGAATATGCCCGTCAAAAGATAAAGCAAAAAAGACCTCCGGCGGAACTCCCTCATGCATTAGTTCCAGTATGTTTCTGAACCCTAATTTCCTATAGTCAATTCGGTTATCGTGCTTACATCTTCGTTCCTCTCGTCCCTGATAACGATCTTTTGATTCATTCGCTTCGTGTTCCTCCTTATTATTGTATATAGATCCACGCAAATAATGCGGACGGCTGCGGAAATGACGGCACAAAGACCTCTCAAGACAATTCATTTTTTTTATATATTATTATTCGATTTCATTGGCAATGTATTTTAACTTTGCAGAAAAGGAAGGGTTGCCGTAAAAGGGGCGGGTTTAAGTTGCTGGTAATGAGTAATCATATCAGGCGGCATAACTGTGCGGTTATGATTCCAAGCCAGGTGCCGACGATATTCCCGAGGATTGCCAGCAGCAAGCCGACGGAGGCCAACCCCGGCTGATAGACTTCAGCTACCACCGGCGCCGAGGCAACACCACCGATGTTGGCCTGACTGGCAGCCGCCACAAGGAACAGGGGCGCGCGCAGCAGGCGCGCCCCCGCCAGCAGAAAGACAGCATGGATCGCAACGATAATGAGACCTGCGACGATCAGTGTTATGGCAGACCCCATACTGGCTACCGAAGCCTTGGCGCCGATCGCCGTCAACACGAAATAAAGAAGATTATAGCCCGTCCGCGATGCGCCCGAATTCTCCAGGTTGCGGACAGGCGTGAACGACAGTAGTATGCCTAAGAATGACACAATCATGATTGTCCAGGTGTAGCCTGAAACCACGTCCTTGATCTGCGGCAGATTTTTGGCAATTATATGCGCCAGCCCGCTTCCGGCGAAGGCAATAGCGAGAGCAAGGGCAATGCCGGTTGCCGTCCGGCGGTTCACCTTCTTCGCCGACTGCCGGGTGATGTGCTCGCCAAGGTGTTCCAGCACCGCATTTTCGGAACGATTCCAGTGGTCGAAAGCCGGTTGCAATCCGACTGCGGCAATCAGCATTCCCATCCAGAGGTACGGCACAACAGTATCGACGATAACCAGCGGGGCAAAAACAGTGTCCGGTACAGCCAGCGCCTCTTTTACTGCGATCATGTTCGCGCTCCCGCCGGTCCACGAGGCAGAAAGGGCGCCAAAACCAGTCCAGAATTCGCTGCCGATCAACGGCTTGAATAGAGCGAACGCAATATTAGCGCCGAAAATGATGCCGGCGGCACCGATGAAAAACATCGCCAGCGCTTTCGGCCCCAATCGCAGTATTGCCCGCATGTCCACAGGCAATAGCAACAATACCAGGCTGGCTGGCAAGAGCCAGCTGGTTATCATGCCGTAAACAGGACTTTTAGATGTAATAAGCCCGAATGTAGCCGCCAGCATTGGCAGAAAATAGATCCAGAATACTGATGGCAGCAAGTCAAAGAAGCGCTTTGTTCTCTCGTTGCGGGACAATCCAAGGACAACGGTCTCAATGGCTATCAGGACAATTATAATCAAGACGGGATTGGTGATCATCTGAAGTGCGTCTCGATGTCGTCGATTCCTGCGGCGGCACTCTGCAGGTTTAATCTTCCGTTATTGTCGGGATAAGGGGGACAGGATTCTTCGCATGCGAAGAAGAAGGCAGTGTCCAGATTAATGAAGCCGGAAATACCAAGCCGGGCAGCGGGCAGAGCTATATTTTCCTTTTTCCCAAAGTCCATGTAAAATCCGCATATTAGTCAGAAGATGCTCAGACTATTATTCAATAGAGTTTCTATTACCGCTGATACCGGCGGAGACAATAAATTTCAATGCTTCATCAGGTTTAACATCGAGTTCCTTTACCCGTGACCTTGGTACCAGCAAGGTAAATCCAGCCCACTGCATGCTTTGTAAAATGTAGACTGCTATATGATCTTTAAGGCCGAAAATTTCCAAATTTTCTTTTGTTATAAAACCTAAAATCTTGATGTCATTGTCTCCGGGAAGATTTATCATTACAACCTTGGCAAAGGAGCTCTTTCTGCCTAACAAAGCGTTCATAATGTCCTTGATTGTATTATAGATGATTTTTATCAAAGGGAGTTTGCCAAACAGGCCGTCGATATAATTTAAAATACGTCCGCTCGCCACCTCTGTCCCCAAAAACCCCACAAAGATTATCAGGGCTATTGTTGTCAGCAGGCCGAGCCCCGGAATATTTATTCCATGTGCCATAAAGTAACGCCCCAGGATACTGTCGGTCAGTTGGAAAACAATCACCACTATGTAGATAGTTAAAACTATGGGCACAAGGATTAATATGCCTTTAAAAAAGTATGTAACAAATTTCTTCATTTCGACGCACCCTCTGAATGCATAATATTAATGTAACATGATACAGTCATTTTACTTCCCTGTAAAAAATTTTCTAACTCTGTCACCAAATTCTCTGAATGCGTCACCCGTCTTTTTTCCCGTGTCCCTGAACCACTCTCCGATAGACCGGCCGGTCTTCCCTGCATCCTTCCCCGCTTCTTGTGAACCTTTCTTGATATTCTCTGCGCCTTTCTTACTGCTCTTTTTTATATCTTTGCCCAGGTTCTTAAATGCCTGACCTGTTTTTTGAGGAACTTCTTTTAAACTCCGGCCAACCTTTTGCGCTCCTTCCTGGAAATCATGATCAGTCCAACCGGAAGCGGCCAGTCCAAAAATCATGATAACGGCAATAATAACAATTCGCATATAAACTTTATTCTCCAATATTTCCGAGCTTACCTTACCCTGAAAGAAGCTCCGAGGACAGTCGCTTTTTTTTCACATTCCCCTATGTCGATACCCTGCTGTCCAACAACGGTCATGCGCGTTCGAATACCGGCCTTCACAGCCTTTTCTGCAAAATCCAGAAGCGCACGGTAGGAACCTGCAAAAACCGGTTTGCATAACCGGTTGTAATTTTCTTCCGATTCGGCATTCAGACTTACTGATACGGCATCAAGACCCGCTTCCTTCAGTTCTGCGACAACGTCCCTTCCGGGATACATAAGTGCTGCGTGGCCATTGGTATCAAGCCTTACAGTTATTCCTCTTTGGTGCAGCCACTTCGTTATGCGGAGCAGCGTATCAAACCTGCATGTGGGCTCACCAAAACCGGTAAAGACAACTTCCTTATAGTTGGCGAGTTCACGGCTTTCCAGCTCGCTGATTATTTCCTCCTCCGAAGGTTCCCTGGAAAGGCGGAGGTTGTAACCGTAAACCCCGTCGCTGCTATTCCGGATACAGAATACACAACCGGCGCTGCACCGGTTGGTTATGTTAAGATAGAGGTTGCCGAATGCTTCGTAGCAGATCGTATCCCTGCTTTTGAAAGCGCTTTTATCGTTGCCTGACATGGAGCTCATTTGTTTTAAGGTTGTTCTCCTTTTGCCCGGTTTCCATCCATAGTTGGACACGACCATACACCATTCATTATCTTAAAAGAAGAAAATTCGCAGCATAATTTATGGCAGATTGAAGGCCAACATTTTTGTCAAGGTTTTCGCTTTACAAATTGAATGTATAGAGGATGGCTTAATTTTTATTTGCCGAGTTCTTATAAGATGAGGACGAAATAATTAGAACCGTCCCCTTTGATTCTCTATCCTGTAATTCCATTTCTAAATCAATGATGATATCGCGGCGGCTAGGAGGAGGTGATGAGGCGTTCGACAAGCTCACCATGATTGACTATATTTTAAAAACGATAAAAATACGGGAGGTGTCCCTGTTAATTCTTTGTCGTTCTTGGCAGCGACGGAGGTGAAAAAGTGAGCGATGGGCATCAATCTCGAATCTTGACATTTGCTCGTTGATTCAAATTAAAAAGAGCAAATAAAGCTTTATATGCATCTTGGTATCATTAATTTTCAACGTGATTTACTCTTGAAATGTCAATAGCAAAGATTTTACCCCCATCTTCCCCTAAATCATATAATTACTACTACGGTTCCCTGACCATCCGAAAACCAACAAAGTTACTTCTAAAATCGGGCGGGTAATAAAATCGGCTGGCCGCCCTACAGTTTCGCGATTCACTTTGCCAAGAACCGCCACGCACTACACATCCTCGCCCGAAGGTTAATCTTTTGGGATCGATCTGAGGCATCATAGGATACTCCTCGTACTGATCACGACACCATTCACAGACATTGCCATGCATGTCAAATAATCCCCATCCGTTCTGTTGCTTTTCCGCGACCGGATGTGTACTGTTACCGGAATTACCACAATACCAACCGATTGCATCCAAATAAGGATCAAGACGCAAAAGATTCTGGGCAATATCCCCATTGAAAAAAGACGTAGTTGCACCAGCCCTGCAGGCATACTCCCACTCGGCCTCAGTCGGTAGACGATATGGATAGTTTCGCTTATTATTTACGCGCCATATAAATTCCAGACAATCGTTCAAGCTCACACTTTCAACGGGATACTCCCCCCCCTCCTGAAGAAAGTGCGACGGGTTGCCTCCCATCACTTCTTGCCACTGTTCCTGTGTTACCGGAGTCGTCTGGATAAAGAATCCCTTTGTTAATGTTACTTCATGTTGCCTTTCATCGATTTCCCGCCCCTGTTCATGTTCCGGACTTCCCATGATAAATGTTCCAGGCGGAATATACACAAACGGAGCATCACTAATGCAGACTCCGATTTTTCGAGGCATATTGGGACGTGATGCTGTAGCTACAGCAACTGATGTCTGGACAACAATTGTCTCAGTACTTGGTTTTGTCAGGACTTTTGGAAGAGGAATACCCTCTTGGGTCTTTTTCAATATTTGAATTTCGCTTATCCTGGGTGGATCGGAAAGCGGTTCTGTAACAGCAGCTGTAGATGACCGGACTTCGATTGTCTCAGCAACCGGTTCAATACGTACTTCTTTAGAAGGATGGTCCTCTTTTCCCAGCTCCCCGTCGGAAATATCTAGATCAATCTCTTCCAGTGTTGAAAAGAAAGGTTTTTGTTTCCTCAATTTGGATCCTTTCTATTT
>JBDKUX010000055.1:0-2218 GCA_039679455.1 Smithella sp.
CTATGGATAACGCCAGTTCCCGATGATGACATCATCTGGAAGAATACTTTAAACCTTAAACCGTGCAGACAAATCGAATGCACCTTAAATCAACATATTTTCTGTCTTGACAATGGGGAGGGGCTCACATTATCTCCTGAAATTATTTGTACCAAGTTGCATTCAAAGTATCAGCTTCGGCAACCACCCCCAACCCCCGCCAGCGGAGGACAGGCTCCGCAGTCGTATTAATAATACGTTGAGGAAGCCGACGACCACGGCCTGCGCCGGGGCAGGCCGTGCCAACAAAGTCAGGCATAGAATGCAACTCGGTATAACAATAGAAAACATGCATTCCGGACATTTTCGCAAAAAGCGCAAAAACCGAAGGCATTGCAACATGAATAAATATTTACAAGATTGGTTTGGTTGTGACGACCAAACATAGCTTCCTTTCTACGTACTGCCGTTCTTTCGCGGCAGCACGGTCAGGAACCTATTTGGTCTGCGGGAGGAAAGAAACGGTGAGACGATTTGTCTGAAACTCTACGAGTTTCCTAGAAGCGACTCATAAAAGGTATTTTTTGAAAAGTATGAACATCATTCATCTTCCTAAATTGTTTTGTTGACGTACCTTAGAAGCATTTTTTACAGTCAGCGCGTACCCTGATAGAAATTCACTTAAAAGTCAATATGTTAAATAAAACACAGCAAGTAACACATCATATTCTTCAATAATAACAACTCAATAATTACTACTGATAACGCAGCAGCGATCATGTGGTTATTTATAACGATCAAGCATAAAGTAAATTAAAATTTATTATGATTTTAAACATAGTAATGTTAAAATATAAATATAATGTATATCACGTATGCTATGAGGAAAAAATGTTTGACGATCATTTCAAAAGCATCACTATTCAGCAGATGGAAGCTATTATCTCTCTGGTCGAAGAGGGAAGTTTCAGTCGTGCCGCCAAAAGAATGCTGCTTACCCAACCGGCGCTTACAAAAAATATTAAAAACGCCGAAGAATGTCTTGGTGTAAGGCTCGCCAACAGAAGCACCACCGGTATTTCATTAACACCGGAAGGTAAAATTATTTACGATTACGCGCGGCGCATGCTAAAACTCAGAAACGAAGCCAAGGAAAAAATCATTGCTCTGAGTAAAAATACCGGAGGCAATATTTACTTAAGCGCCAGCACTATTCCCGCCGATTACATCATTCCACGCGCTTTGAGTTCCTACAGAAAAACAAACCCGGATACCAGAATATACATCAAAACTGCAGACAGTGAAGCAGCTATGAACATGGTTTTGGACAACGAAGTGGAAATCGGCTGCATCGGCAAGAAGCCTCTGAACAATAAACTTGTGGCGGAGCCGCTGTGGAAAGACCGTCTTGTTCTGGTTGTGCCCAAGTTTCATCCCTGGTGCAAAAAGAAGTCGGTTGCATTAACTGAATTATTAAACGAACCGTTTGTTGTCAGAGAAAGAGGTTCGGCGACTCGGGAATCTTTTGAATCGTTTTTAAAAAAAGAAAAATCATTAAGTCTTTCTCAATTTAATATCTGCGGCGCGCTGGGAAGTTCCGAGGCGGTAAAGGAAGCGGTAATTGCAGGTCTGGGAGTATCCGTTATTTCCATTTACGCTGTTTCGCGGGAGTTGGCTCAGGGATTCCTTTTTGAAGTTCCTGTTCAGGGATTCTCGCTGGAAAGGAACTTTTATTTAATTTACAAACGTCAATTCGATTTCCGGCCTTTTCATAAAACGTTCATTAATTTTATCAAACAATATAATCCTCTTGATCCAGCCTGAGTTGGCTTCCTCAACTTATAAATAATACGCCTGTGGAGCTTGTCCCCCGCTGGCGGGGGTTGGGGGTGGTTGCCGAAGCCGATGCTTTAAATGCAGTTTAGTATTAGCTTTTCACAAAGGAAAGCATGTTGCGGCGTTCAAGCATTAACAACAGATTATTTCTCCATGGATAAATATATTTTCAGACCGGTTTCAGAATCGAACCAATTGCCAACCTTGCTTTGTTTCCAATCCGGTTTAAAACCCGCTACCGGCGCCAACTAACTTTTAGCGGTCATAAAATCATAAACCTATTGCCTCATAAATAAATGTTACCGAGAGAAGGAACTGGAGAGGAGACGTTTCCTCATAAAAGATGTTACCGAAGATGGGTAATCTTTTTGAGATTCAATTCAATTATATTTTTTAACTCAAA
>JBDKUX010000056.1:0-32768 GCA_039679455.1 Smithella sp.
TTGCTTGCTTCATCAATATCTTGAGTCGTTCTGTTGTTCCTTCCGGAAAAGTTGTCGGACGTCGCATATCTACCTCCCTAAAATTGATCTCTCTGGAAGGTAAATTATATCATTAATCATCTATTGAATGCAACTTAGTATTATTCCCTCTTATCCTTTTTGCGAAATTCTCTTTTGGGCAATGAATGCAACCTGGTATTAATATTGTCTGATCAACAACACACTAATAAAAAACAAAAGGCAAAGTCATTCGACCCTGCCTTTTTCTCTTACCTTGTTGAGGTATTCCTATTTATAAAATCTCCTCACACCTGTCAAACCGGCAAGACCGGAACCCAAAAGCAGCAGGGCGGAGGGCAAGGGAACAGTATTGGACTGAGCGGCTACATCACCGTCGCGTACTGCCCAGACGGAATTGTAATAAAACTCTTTTACCCCGGAAGACTGCTCACCGGTTGACCAGCGAAACCAGACCGCCCATGGCTCAATATCAGGATCAGGAGTCTGCGTCCAATACCAGGACTGCAGGTGTTGAAAGGGGCCTGTATTCCAACTCGTTTGTGCTCCATTCATGTAAGTATTTCCAAGTTCAGTATACCAGAGGTGGCCAATTTCCGATTCACTGCAGTTGCCGCCAAAGCAGATATTGGTTGACGAAGGCAGATAAGCCTTTGGCAATCTCCAATCCGAATATGTTACACCTCGAACAACATCGTAATAGGACAGGTTTGCGGCCCAGGTCATTGCGGCCGACCAAAGCATGCCGGTATAAGTTGGGAATTGAGTATCAAAATGGACTCCTTCCGCAATATAACCGGTCGTATTAGCGTAATTCGCATCCTGGAGCCAGGTAACGTTAAGATCCGTGTCGTAGATCAATCCGCCGCCTCTGTCAACCAAAGCCGCCTGCGCCAATGCAGCCAAGCCCATCCACAAAATCATTAATACCGCCAAAAATTGGATCGATTTCTTCATACACCGTCACCATCTTTCATTGAAAATTTAATCCAGGCTTTAAACTTCCTCTTTATGAAATTTTGTATCGCCGATTTTCTCCTTTAACAACAAACACCGCTGAAATCGAATCGCCCTGGATATCTGCAGCAGTAAATACAAAAGGCTACCACGCGGGTTCGCAAAAGCTTAACCTGAGCGTTCAAAATTGAGTTGTTTACATATCTTTACAAATGCAAAAGCACAATACGTAAAATGATATATTTTCGTAAACCATTGGGTATAGATAGAAGAATTTACTTAACTGTGATCACTCGCAGCTTTATCCATTGATTAATAATTTCCTTTGCATGTGCTTTCAATACAGGGAAAGCACAGGATTATTCTATTAAGGGGTATTTAATTGACATGCAGGAATGTTTGGCTTATTTTAGTAAACGATAATTAACAGATGCAACCTGTAATTCAATCAATATAAAAAGGAGGCTGTATGATTTCCAAAATTCTTGTACCATCGGATGGGTCAAAAACGGCGAAAAAAGCGGCAATGTATGCAATTGAACTGGCAAAGCAATTAAAAGCATCGATTATTGTCGTCAGCGTCATTGAACAGCACCCACTGATAGCCACAACCGTTCCCGCATCGAAGTCAAAAAAACAGATAATAGAGCCTATCGGTGTTTATCTGAAGGAGGCTGCAGAACAGTATACCGGGGAAATAAAAAAACTGTGCGATAAAAATAATATCCCATGTAAAATTTCCATAAAGATGGGGCATCCTGTTACTGAGATTGTAAAAGAAGCTAAGAGTTCAAAGGCAAACCTGATTGTCATGGGCTCGCATGGAAGAAGCGCCTTATCAGCCACAGTTCTTGGCAGCGTTTCCTACGGCGTTATCCATAATGATAAAAAAATTCATGCCCTCATTGTCAGAGGGTAATTGCAGAAAGAAACAATCGTTCCTTGTAAAGATATACCCACTTACGACATAATGGTTTAAAATTTTTTTCACCTAGCAAAGGAAAGGGGCTATTTCTTCGGTTTAGTAACCGTGGAAATATGCTTTCCTTTACTGTCCCGAATAGTTACTGTATTCCCTGAACTTACGGAGGTTCCGGTTATATTGTCATTAGAATCCCGGAATGTTGTTTTATTGCCGGATTTAGTAGCCGAGCCTGTTTTATTGCCGAATTTATCCTGATAAACAACTGCATTACCTTGTTTTTTTATTGTAGTTGTTTGAGAATAACCGGCAAATGGTAAAGTAGCGATTAGCAGACATACCAACAGCAAAATAACCGCATTTTTCATTTTTTTCCTTTATTGCTCTATCAAATTCTCCAGCGCCTGTTTTGCTTCCTCTTTCGATTGAAAGATATGAGGCGCCAGATTCCGGCTTTGCAGTTCGTCGCCGAGCTTCATGCGTAAAAATGCGCTGGTTGTATACCTCGTCACGTCCGTATAGAATTCGGATACGACATATTTGACCATGTTGATATAGTCGTCTTCCAGTTCCTGGACAATGGAGAAGTTATCATAGTTGACGATAGTCTTAACCCTCTTGCCCAGAGGCCTGCAGATCGTTTCCACCGCCAATCTGATTTCCTCGACATCCTTTTTCGTCCGGACGGCAAGCCCTTCAAAGTTGACATATAAAATGTTTGCCGTTGCATCATAGGTCAGTCGATCCTTAAGAGGAATGTTCAGGAGATCTTCCTTCAAACCCATAGGCGGCAGTTTGAAAATTCGTTCATCCATCAGGCGGGGATTTTTAATAATGGGTTTAAAATCCATGTAGGCGAGAATATCCTTCTCCAGATCCACACCGGGAGCTATCTCGATGAGTTCGACGCCCTCCCGGGTCAGAGTGAACACACAACGTTCGGTAACGTATAAGACCTGCAGATTGTTCATCTGCGCCGTCTTGCCACTGAAGGTAATCTGTTCTACATCCTGGACAAATTTTTTATACCCGCCTTCTTTATTGATCTTGAGCTTCCCGCCGTCAACCCCCACCTGAACATCACCGGCTGTGAATGTTCCCGCAAAGATGATTTTTTTTGAGTTCTGGGTAATATCGATAAATCCACCGCAGCCCGCAAGTTTAGGCCCGAATTTGCTGACGTTGACGTTACCGTACTGATCCATCTGAGCCAAGCCGAGGCACGCCAGATCAAGGCCTCCGCCGTCATAGAAATCAAATTGATAATGCATATCGACCAGACAATCCATATTCGTCGAAGCGCCGAAATTCAAGCCGCTGGCGGGGATGCCGCCAATGGAACCTGCTTCCGCCGTCAGTGTCAGATAATCGAAAATGCCCTCTTCATTGGCCACATTGGCGACACCTTCCGGCATGCCGATTCCCAGATTGACAATCATGTTCGGCTTAAGTTCGAAGGCGGCTCTGCGGGCTACTATCTTGCGTTCATCCATGGCCAGAGGATTAACTGTCGCCGTGGGGATTTTAAATTCACAGCTGAAAGCGGGATTATATTGTGTCACATACGTTTGCCGGTGGTTCTCCGGCTTCGCCACAATGACGCAGTCAACAAGAATGCCGGGAATTTTAACCTGCCTGGCATTCAAGGCGCCTCTTTCGGCGATTCTTTCGACTTGGACAATGACAAACCCTCCGGAGTTTTTTACCGCCATGGCCACCGGCAAAACTTCCAGCGTCACGGGTTCCTTCTCCATGGTAATATTGCCGTCCATATCGGCCGTAGTGCCGCGCAATATAGCAATCTGAATGGGATATGTTTTGTAAGCGAGGTAGTCGCTTCCGTCAAATTGAATAACTTCCACCAAATCCTCGGTAGTTAAAGAATTAATTTTCCCGCCGCCGTATCTTGGATCGGCAAATGTTCCCAGACCAACACGCGAAATCGTGCGGGGGTTGTGAGCGGCAATATCACGGAAAAGGTGAGTCAAAACACCTTGCGGCAAATTATAGGCTTCAATTTTATTATTCAGAGCCAAAGCCTGCAGCTTCGGAGTTAATCCCCAGTGACCGGCAACAACACGTTTGAGCAGCCCTTCGTGTCCCAGTCGGTTCAGCCCCTGATCCTTACCGTCCCCAAGACCGGAGGCATAAAGCAATGTCAGATTTTTCGGTTCTCCTGTTTCCAGAAAACGTTTTTCCAAACCAATAATTAACTCTTCAGGAATTAAGCAGCCGACAAAACCGTCCAGGGCCACCGTATCTCCATCCCTGATGACGCGGACGGCATCCTCCGCCGATACGATCTTTCCGCGTTTCATCTTTGCTTTAATATACGCGATGGTAGGGTTGATTTCAGAATTGCTGTTCATGGCCAATCCTCCTTTTTGCTCGGCAAAATCGATATATAATGGATCTTACTTTTTACGCAGTCCTGCTGCTAACTGTTTAGCCCTGTTGAATTGCGGCGTGTTTGTGACTGCTTTTCGCTCAGGACTATTAGCTGCCAGTTCCTTCATTTGCGCAACTCTTTCTTCACTGGGCGGATGAGTACTCAAAGCATCGGAAAGGCTCTTTGTAACAGCACTGCCGCTTTTACCGGATTTTTTCTCTACTTCCAGAAGTTTTTCATAGAACTTTCCTACCTGGTCTTTATCGTATCCCGCTGCAACGGCATATTTAAAGCCAAGGCGATCAGCTTCCATTTCATCTTCCCGGGAATTAACCAGGAAAGTATATTTCTGGGCCAGCAAACCTCCGCCGGCACCTACAGCAGCTCCTGCCAAAGCAGCCTTGGCCTGACATGACGTATCACCTTTAGCACAAATTACCATACCCAAACCATATCCGAGAGCCGCTCCTAAAACTGCTCCGCCCGTTGCGTACATCCACGTTTTATTCTGGGCTTGTTCCATCGCATACATTCGTTCGGCCGTATGACGGGCTACTACATGACCGATTTCATGGGAAACGACACCGGCAAGTTCGGCTTCATTAGAGGCAAGAGTGATAAGCGGGGCTGTTACAAATACAGTGCCTGCAGGCATGGCAAAAGCATTCACATCGGCGACATCCACTACCGTAAAATTGTAAGAATAGGGATTCCCCTCCAGTTTGTTGGCCCGGACAATTTTCATCCCCAGATCGGAAATATATTTTTGCAGCTCCGGATTTTTGGCAGGAGGATAATCCTTCTGTATTTTGGGGAGGGCTTCCTGGGTCAGGCGGCGTTCATCTTGCACCGTCAAATTTGTTTCCTGCCCTACATTGGAACCTTCCCGGTAACGGGAACTGCTCGTAGGCGCACATGAAATAACGGTAAACATGGACAACAAGAAAAACAGAACAATCTTTTTCATGGCCTTCACCTCGAAGATAAAATTGCCTAATATTTTTTATAAGTAAAGCACGGCCGGGTTATTTCTGTCAAGATTATGATGAGAAGGTGATGCAAAGAATCAGTAATCAAGAATCAATTCTTTTCAGGCTTGAACAATGAAACACATAAAAAAGGCAGGGCCATAGATGACCCTGCCATCAATGATTATGATGTGTTAAAGTTATTTCTTAGCCTTTCTCCTTAAACCTATCGTTCCCAGGAGGCCTGCAGCAAGAAGATAAGCGGTAGGGGGAATTGGAACAGTCCCCGGCGGCGGTACGTATTCCGTTCCAATACCATCGAGAAATGCAAGGGCTCCATGGCCACCCTGGCCGCAGTCAGAAACAAACATTTCAATAGTGATTTGATCTCCTACAGCAAATCCACTACCAAGGTTATAGGTGTACTGACCAGTCGTATAATACGTGTAACTTCCACCCCAGCCTGTTCCAATTTTGGTCCAGCTAGTTGCTGCCTGATCGGAGTTGGCAGCAAAGCTATCCAGAACGGTTGAACCATTTAATACCTTGATACTGAAATATGGTAGATCAATTGTGGGATGGCTAGGATCTTCCAGAATTACTCCCCAGTTCACATACAAAGTATCACCGATATCATCGGCAGAAATCGTTGCGGTTTGAGAGATCTTTGTTGAATGCCAGTAGCCCACCATATCATTGATCTGCGCCATTTTGGTTCCGTTGTATGGATTAATATCTATAGGTACATATTTACTGGCATTGGGATATGTCGTAGAATCGACAATCGTTGGTGTAACATTACCATAGCCATTATATCCACCGGTCCATGAAGGGCTTGCTGTGTTGTTATAAGAATTTCCGTAGGTGATGGTCCATCCATTAAAATTTCCGGCTTCAAACCCGCCGTTGGTAAACATAGCCAATGCCGGGCTTGCTGATGCAATTATACAAATCATAATCAGTAATTTTAGAAGTTTTTTCATAATTGTCCTCCTTAATATACAAATATCCATTTTTTTGTTTACCGATCCAACCAGGACCACGCCTTCTTTTTCCTCCCTCACCCCCTTTCAGAGAAGACATCCGTCCAAAGAGTTGCAACATTCCCGACGATTTTGTCCCTAACCAGGGAAAGGAAACCAAGAATTTCCAGACCCTTCCTTCCCCCCAAATTATTGTGGACAAGATATAATGTTCAACTTGTTCCGTCTTCATCTTTCAAGAAAAACCTGTTTGTTAATACACATAACTTTACATATCTATATGGTAATTTACCATACAGATATTATATAAAAGCACCATATATCGGCAAATATATTTTAATAATACTAACGGTATACATATAAGGATATGATATCGGAACAACACTGATTTAACGCCTTTTTTGGCCGATTCTTCCCTGTTTTGTTTTATTACCAATTAAATTATGATAGTATGATTAAGTCTTCCGTAAATATCTGCATTCCATAAACAAAAAAGGGGATGGAGATGCTTCAGAAACATTTTGACATATTGATTATCGGATCCGGCCCGGCGGGCTTGTTTGCAGCAATATATTTTGAACGCCTGGGGTTGGAAAATATTGCCATTGTAGATCGTCACCCCTATCCTGCGGGCGGGTTACTCAATGACGGAAAATTGAACTTTGATCATCATATCGGTATCGATCTCGATGAACTGGAAATCACAGTGGCGGAGGCCCAGGATCTTATTGATCAAGTCAGGGAAATATTCACGGCCTTTCCCGAGTGCCGCCAGGTAACCGGCGGTAAAAGAGATGAAAGAATAGAGATAATCGGGGAAATTGCCCAGGAACATAACGTCCAGTTCATCGCTCCGGAACAGTGGCACTGGGGAACGGATAACGGGAAGAAAGCAGTGGAATACCTGCGAAGCCGCTTGACTAAAACGAACTTCCTGCTGGGAACCGATGTTATTTCCATTGCTGGAAAGGAACCGCGAGGGTTCAATGTTTCCTGCCAACGCAACGGCGATGCGGTTTCCTTGAGTGCGAATTTTATCCTGGCTGCTCCCGGTCGAAGCGGTGCTTATGAGTTCCGGGACATGGCTACAAAGCTGGGGGTCAATCATAACTTCGGCCCCATCGACGTCGGCATCCGCGTGGAAATGAATCGCCAGTACTTTGATGCTGTAAATGCCGTCGTCTACGATCCAAAATTCATATTCCGGACAGTACGCCACGGTGACAGGGTGAGAACCTTCTGCACCAACCCCGGCGGGCGGGTGCGGGAAGAAAATTACTGCAACTTCAAGCTGGTAAACGGTGACGCCCTGGCAACACGAAAAACGGAAAACACCAATTTCGCCCTTCTCAACACAATTTCCCTAACAGAACCATTCGTGGATACAACAGAGTTCGGAAGAATGATCGCCCGGCAATTCTTTCTCCTGGGCGGTGGAAAACCCCTGGTGCAGCGGGTGGGTGATTTTCGGGAGGGACGACGCAGTTCTCTCGCCACCTTTAACAGTACAACCCGCCACTATGAAGTATGCCAGGCCAGCTACAGGGCGGTTCCCGGAGATATAACGCTGGGCATGCCGGCAAGGATAATCGACAATTTATGGGAATCCTTGAAGACCCTGGATAAGATCGTACCGGGAATTCTTCATCCCTCCACTCTTCTCTATGCTCCGGAAATTAAGTTCTTCGACACACACTTTCCGACCGACCGTAATCTGGAAACAAATATTGAGGGGATTTTCGTGGCCGGAGACGGCACAGGGAAAAGCCGGGGAATCGTCGGGGCGGCAATCTCCGGCATCCTTGCCGCCAGGGGCATTACCCGTAAGTATTATAACAGGAATATTTGAAAACCTTTTAACGGAGAAAGGAAAGGAGACGGGGGAAAATGGAATTTTGGGAAAAGATCAGGAAAGACGTCAGAAAGGGATTTCAGGACGGTCTGGCTGTAATTCGCGAAGGAGCTGTTGCTGTAAAAGAGAAAGCGGAAGAATTGACCGAAGAGGGGAAACGCCAGTATCAGCTTTTTGAGCTCAAGACAAAGGTACAAAAGGAAATCACCGAACTGGGCGGCAAGGTCTATGGACTGATCTGCGCCGAAAAAGATCCGGTTGCAGACTCCAAAGTTAAAGCAAGCGTCTCGAAAATAAAGAAACTGGAAACCCAGATTGCCAAACTGGAAATCAAACCCAACGCTAAACCTCATACAAAAAAATCCATCAAATCAAAAACAAAATCGGTTAAACCGGCAGCCGGGAAAAAGGCGGCCTTAACAAAAAAATAAACAATCAAAACATCATCGAAAGCGGCGCTCATGAGAGCAATAATTATTGTAATTCTTACTGTCACAGCTCTAGCAGCGGCTTCATTTAATTTTACTGCCATAAATATAAAATCGTCGGATTTCCTTACAGTTTCGCTAAGACAGACATATATTTGTAATTATTAATAAAATAGTGATTCATGTTCACAATCTCAGCTTTCATGTGTCGAAATAATTTACAAAATATTTTGATAAATGCAAAAATGTCAAAAAATTATTTGTCATTGCAAATACTTATCAAATGGCATGTTTTATGCTTTAAACCTTCTTCAATTAACAGAAATATGGAGGAGAAATTAATCATGAAAAAATTAAAAGCATTTTTAGCTGCAATGGTCATGTGCGGAATGATAACCATTGGGATAACCAGTGCAAGCGCAGTTCAAATTCCCTATGACGCCGATATGACAAACTTATCCACTTTCTTAAACACAGCCAAATATTTTAATGGGACTCCATTATCAATATCCGCCTTGAATTTTAGTGGAACTTGGCAGTATACAGCAATTGCAAGCGAATCCGCCAATTGGAACATTACAGAAAGCCCTAACAGTACTACCTTAACCTTCTCCAATAACGATACCAGTAATTGGGGAGCATGGAAAACGATAAATTTTGATAATGGGAACATCTATTATACCGATAAAACTGATACCCCAGCTGATGTAGCTTTGGATCCTTTCGGTACAAATAATAATTTCTCTTTTCAGGTTTACCAGCTTACCGCCAATTCTGACTCGCTCAGCTATTTGGCCAATAGTCTTACATTGGCAGATGGAACTTACATTATCGGTTTCAATGACAATCTTGCTTCTCAATCTAACGACAGTGATTACGATGACATTATTATCGCCATCAGGCCGGTTCCCGAACCCGCTTCCATGTTGCTTCTGGGGCTTGGCCTACTGGGATTAGCAGGGAGCAGGAGAAGATTCAAGAAATAAAAACAAGATGTACATTTTATCTTATCGAACGGGCAGGGACTACGGTCGCTGCCTTTTTGGTTTAATGAGGGTCTTATTTTATCAGCAGGGAAATATCGGCGGCGCGGACAGAATGAGTCAGTTCGCCGACGGAAATAAAATCCACTCCGGTGGCGGCGATGGCCGCAACTCTCTGCAGGTTGACGTTGCCGGATGCTTCCACCAGAGCCCGGCCGGAAATCAATTCAACTGCCTTTTTCATTTCCTCCAGAGCCATGTTGTCCAGCATGATGATCTCAACACCGCAATCCAGAGCCTCCTGAACTTCCGACAGATTCTTTGTTTCCACTTCCACCTTCAGGGTATGCGCCAGGCGGTTCCTCTGAGCTTTGACCGCCGTGGTTATACTCCCGGCGGCGGCAATGTGATTATCCTTGATCAGAACGCCGTCATACAGCCCCATCCGGTGATTAAATCCGCCGCCGATGCTGACCGCCATTTTATCGATAACGCGCAGGCCGGGCATTGTCTTGCGGGTATCCAGAATTTTCGCCCTTGTCCCCTGGACGGCATCCACGTATTTTCTTGTCAGTGTAGCAATGCCGCACATCCGCTGGAAAATGTTCAAAGCTACCCGCTCCGCCTGCAAAATATAAAACAGCCTACCGGAAATCTCCGCAACAACATCTCCCTTTTTTACCAGCTGCCCGTCAGTGGCCAGCAAATTAAATTGCGTATGATCATCGAGGCAGAAGAATACTTCTCTAAAAATATCAATTCCGGCCACGATAAAATCAGCCTTGGCCCAGGCCTGTGCCTTGCCCGCCAGTTCACGACTGACGATGGCGCCGGTCGTTATATCACCGGTGCCGATATCTTCGATTAAAGCTGCCTCTATGATCTTTCGAATTTTTTGGGAGATCATCGTAGCCTCTCTGTTTTTTTTAAAAATTATATAACATAGCCTGATGCTTTTCAAGGCCGTCAGGATTGCATTTCCTTCAGCTTATTGAGTGCTTTCTCCAAAGCAGCATGACGTTCCTTGGATTCTTTTAACTTATCTTCTTCCTTCTTGATGGCTGCTTCAGCGGCCTTTTCACAAAAATCACGATTAGCCAGCTTGCGTGCGCTCTTATCCAGATCTTTTTGCACCTTGGCAATTTCTTTTTCCAGACGCGCCTTTTCACCGGCGAAATCGACAATTCCGGTGAGAGGAACAAAAACCAGCAATGGCCCGACCACGCCGGTTGCCACTCCCTTGGGTTCCGCCAGATTTATTTCAACTGCCATGCTCTTCAGATTAGCCAGATTAACGATATAGTTGCTTCCTGCTTCGATAATACCCTTCAATTTTTCGTCGGAAACGGAAATGAGAACATCCAACTTGCGGGAAGGCGATATCTGCATTTCCCCGCGAATATTGCGAACACTGGTGATAACATTCATCAGCAGTTCCATCTCTTTTTCAGCGGCTTCATCTTCCCAGGCCTTCTCGGCAACCGGGAAGGAACTGATCATGATCGATTTCTCATCGCTTCTGTTTAACACCTGCCAGAGTTCCTCGGTAACAAAAGGCATGAACGGGTGCAACAGCAGCAGCATCTTACCGAACACATCATATAAAGTGCGCTGGGTGGCGAGTCTTTGCTCCGGACTGACCTTGCCGTAGAATGCGGGTTTGCTCAACTCCAGGTACCAGTCACAGAATTCATGCCAGATAAAGTGATAAATAGCGGCGGCGGCATCATTGAATTGATATTTATCCAGACTGTGCGTGACTTCTTCGACAGCACGATTGAGTCTGGCTTTAATCCACTTATCGGAAAGAGAATCTTCCACCGCAGCTGTTTTGCTCTCGTCATAATCCTCCAGATTGGCAAATGTCAGTTTAGAGGCATTCCAAATTTTATTGACAAAAAATTTGTATCCTTCGATTCTCTCGGCCGACATGCGGACGTCGCGTCCCTGTGCGGTGTACGCCGCCAGCGTAAAACGAAAAGCATCGGTGCCGTATTGATCGATCATCACCAGCGGATCAATACTGTTGCCCTTGGATTTGCTCATCTTCTCGCCCTTTTCATCGCGCACCAAGGCATGCAGGTAAACATCTTTAAAGGGCACCTCTTTCATCACATATAATCCCATCATCATCATCCGGGCAACCCAGAAGAATAGAATATCGAAGCCGGTAACAAGCAGTGAAGTCGGATAAAATGTTTTCAGGGCTTCGGTTTTCGCAGGCCAGCCCAGTGTGGAAAACGGCCAGAGTGAAGAACTGAACCAGGTATCCAGCACGTCTTCATCCTGCCTTAAAGATGCACCGCTGCAATCAGGGCATTTATCGGGATCGGTCAAGGATACGATCACTTTGCCGCAATCGCCGCAATACCAGACGGGAATACGGTGTCCCCACCAAAGCTGGCGAGAGATGCACCAGTCGCGGATATTATTCATCCACTCAAAATAAGTAGCCTCCCACGTACCGGGAACTATCTTTGTCTTGCCTTTCACCACTGCGGCAATGGCCTGCTTGGCCAGTGGTTTGATCTTAACGAACCATTGTTTGGAAACCATTGGTTCAATGTCTGTCTTGCAGCGGTAGCACTGGCCGACGCTGTGAGTATAAGGCTCGGTTTTAACCAAATAGCCTCCCTTCTCCAGATCGGTGACAACTTGTTTTCTTGCTTCGTAGCGATCCAGCCCTTTATAAACGCCACCATGCTCGTTAATATTGCCGAGACCGTCAATAACCGAGATTATTTCCAGATTGTGACGCTGCGCAATGGCGAAGTCGTTGGGATCGGAAGCCGGTGTGATCTTGACGGCGCCGGAACCGAAATCGGTTGTTACATATTCGTCGGCAATGATCGGAATTTTCCTGTTTACCAGGGGGAGAATAATATATTTGCCCACTACGTCCTTGTATCTGTCGTCGTCGGGATTAACGGCGACGGCGGTATCACCCAGCATGGTTTCCGGCCGGGTTGTGGCCACTATAATTTCTCCGCTGCCGTCGGCAAAAGGATAACGGATATCCCAGAGGAAACTGTTGTCCTGCTTGAATTCCACTTCCAAATCCGAGATGGCGGTATGACAGCGCGGACACCAGTTGACAATATAATCACCCTGGTAAATCATGCCTTCATTATAAAGTCTCACAAATACTTCGCGCACCGCCCTGGACAAACCTTCATCCATGGTGAAACGCTGGCGATCCCAGTCACAGGAGCATCCCAGTCTCTTGAGCTGGTTTATAATTACGCCGCCGTATTTTTCCTTCCATTCCCAAACCCGTGCCACAAATTTTTCGCGCCCCAGATCATGACGCGATTTTCCTTCTTTAGCCAATTCCTTTTCGACAACATTCTGAGTGGCGATTCCCGCATGATCCATTCCCGGCATCCAGAGAGTATTGTAGCCCTGCATTCTTTTGAAACGGACAATTATATCCTGCAATGTATTATTTAAGGCATGCCCCATATGCAGCATTCCGGTAACATTGGGGGGTGGAATGACGATGGAAAAAGCCTTGGCCTCGCTCTCATCCCGGGCATGAAAAAGTTTATTTTTTATCCAGTATTCGTATAATCTTTTTTCTGTTTCGTGCGGTTCAAATGCTTTACTCAACTCTCGTGTAAACATGTCACGTTACTCTCCAATCTAGTTTGTAAATAAAAAGGGCTTTCGCCCTATTTTCAATGATTTATTTTTCGAAAAGCGCCAATCAAACTACAGGCGGGCATTATTAATGTCCCGCCTGTAGTTAATTCATATTACTTCATTGAAGATTAATTGAACTTCAATTCCTGCTTAATTTTTCGAATAATCAAAAGGGCATCCACGCCGGGCACCGAATTCAAAGGTGCAAATTCACCGGTAGTCATATCTTTGGCTTCCATAATGCCGCGGGAAGTAACCACCATAATCGCGTTGAAATACGGCAAATCGGCTCTCACATCGGGAAAAGGCGAGGTCGAACCGATGAACTTTGTCGCTAAAGAATTATCTCCGGTAACCTTAATCAGCACATCCTCGAGCATCATGGCGTAGGCTGCTCTTGTTACTATCTCCTCCGGATGAAAATTGCCGTCGGGATAGTTTTCCAGACCACGCACGCCGATTTCCAAAATTCCTTCAATATCGGATCTCAACGGATGATTGGCAATATCGTTAGCCGTAACCTTGGGAGCTACAGCAGCGGCGGCGGCTTTTTCCGGATCCTTGAAAGTCGTATCGAACGTTTTAGAAGTACGTTTTTTATAGAGAACATCAATTTTCATTTCTTCCATAAACAACGCCGCTGCATCGGCACGGGTAATACGGTCAACGATGGCAATAATTTTACCATTGATTGTTCCTGGCATCGCCCGCTGAATTTTTTGTATTAAATTCCACTGGGCATCAGCTTCGGTTATGTAGTCAGTTTTTAAATCAAGAACTTTAGTAAACATCTTTCCTGCCGCATCGAATTCCAGACCGGCCTTATAAGCCAGTCCCATGAAATAATAGGCGGGAGCATGTTTGGCATCCGTAAGGACGGCATTATCAAAATCGTCTTTGGCAAGATTAAGCCAGTTCTTTTCCAGCTTGCTCGCGGTATAGTAACGAATGCGGCTGACGTAAAGGAAAAGTTTTTCATCATCGGTCCTGGCGTATCTCCAACCCTTTTTAAGGCTGTCCCCGGCGGCGCCGAAGTCGCCCGTAGCGGTCTTAACCAGGGCAACACCGGTGTGGGCTTTAGAATATTTGGGAGCAAGCTGAATGGCCAGTTCAAATTCCCGTTGGGCGTCTGTATATTTTGCCTGATCAAAAAGACGCAAGCCTGCGTATGTATGATGTTCCGGAGTATCCAACTGACTGACCGGTATTCTTGGTTTTGGCCCGCAGGAGATCAGCAGGAAGATTACCGTGAAAAGCATACAGAAAGTGATTAATGTCTTTATTCTCATCTGACGTATCATGTATTTCTCCTTTCAGTAAAAGGCTTCAATGTATACCGGATAAAAATATTTTCAGCTCTCAAATGCTCCGTATAATTAGCCGCAGAGGCGTCCGAAGTCAAGCAATATTGCATTTTTCGTCGGTCCCCCCGGCTCCCTTTAGAAAGGATGTTACTTTTTCAATTATTTTGTCCGACATTTCGGGAGCGAACCATTCAATCTCCTTATCAGCGGCAAACCAGGTCATCTGCCGCTTGGCGTAAAGCCAGGTTTCGTGTTTGATCTGCTCTACCGCCTTTTCCCAGTCACATCTTCCCTTTATAAAATCTATAATTTGCTTATAACCTAATGATTGCAGCGGCTTAAGATTTTCTCCATAGCCCCGCGCCAGCACCCCTTCAACCTCATCAAGAAGTCCGGCGGCAATCATTGTGTCCGTCCTGGCGGCGATTCTCCTTTTCAGTTCGTCGCGGTCCAATTTTAAGCCGATTTTGTAAGTAGTATAATTACTTTCGCGAAAAGAATGCCTTTTTTGTATTGCCACGATAGATTCGCCGGTCTGCTCCAGAACCTCCAGGGCCCGAATCACCCGCACGGAATCATTGGGATTTAGACGCAGCGCCGCCTCTTTGTCTCTTTGCCGCAAAAGATTATACAGATGCTCCCTGCCCAGTAAATCCCGCAGGTTCCGATAATAATTCCTGATACTTTCATCAACTTTGGGGGTTTCAATAATGCCGCGGGTGAGCGCCCGGATATAAAGACCGGTTCCTCCGGCGACAAATACAGGCTTCCCCGATATCGCCAGATTATCAATTATTTCAGTTGCCCGTTCCGTAAAAATAGCGGCATTGAATTCCTCATCCGGGTCGACGACATCGATTAAATGATGTTTTACTTTGTCCCTTTCTTCAACAGTCGGTTTGGCTGTTCCAATATCCAGATACCGGTAAACCTGCAGGGAATCGGCGCTGATGATTTCGCCACCCAAAGACAGCGCCAAACCTATCGCCAATTTTGTCTTGCCTGTTGCGGTGGGCGAATTGATAATGACCAGAGGCAATTTACTCATTATTTACTTCCTCTTAAACATTCTTTCGATTTCGCCTAGGGAAAATTGGACGATAATCGGCCGTCCATGCGGGCATGTTGAATTAAAAGGAGTCGCTTCCAGGTCACGGCAAAGAGCCTTTACTTCCTCTGATGAAAGAATAGTGTTGGCTTTGATCGCCGCACGGCAGGCCAGAGACGCCAATATTTTTTCTTTTCTCTCCTGCAAATCCGGCAATTTATTGCTATCGGCCAGTTGATCCGCAATATCGGCTATAATTCCCCTTACCTGAATCTGCGGCAGAATGGAAGGAAGCGCTTTTACTACAACAGCGTCACGGCCGAATATTTCTATTTCCAAGCCGATTTCGCGTAAAAAATCGGTATAGCCGGAAAAAAGCGTAATCTGCCCGGGGCTTAAACTGACAACTTCAGGCAAAAGTAAAGGCTGGCTGACGACTTTTATCTCCCCGGATTTCTTTAATTTTTCAAATACTATTCTTTCGTGTGCGGCATGTTGATCAATTAAAATAAAACCGCCCTCACCGGAAAATATCAGGTAAGTATCGGCTACTTGTCCCAGGTAACGGAAATTGGTAAAAGCTATTTGTTCATTTCGGGGAGAATAACCGCCGATTAAAGACGCTTCTTTTACTCCTTTTGCTTCCACCAGCGATGGTGAAAACAAATCAGAAGAAATTGCCTGTTGCAAATTTTGCCGCAAATAAAATCCTGTCGAGCCTGAAGAATGGTTTTCTTCCGAGTGCCGAAATTCAGGCGCCGATGTTTTCTCGCGGGGCTCCAATCGATAAACAAAACTGCCTGTAGCCGTTTGAGCCCCGGCCAGACTTTCGCTGATTGTCCGGGAAACAAGATCATAAATGCTGCGGGAGTTTTTAAACCGGACTTCCATTTTGGCCGGATGGACATTAACGTCAACATCATCACCCGGCACATCCAGGAATAAAACTGCGGCTGGAAAGCGTCTTGCTTCAATGACCTGGCGATAGGCGGCCAGTACGGCATGACTCACACTGTTATCCCGCACAAAACGTTTATTGACGAACAGAAATATATTTTTGGAATTGGACCGCGTAAATTCGGGCAGTGAAATAAAGCCGGACAATCTGACGTTGTCTTTCTCGATATCGAGAAATATGCTGTGGCCGGAAAAATCAGCACCCATGACAAAGTCAATCCTGTCGGATATATTCTTTGCTTCCGGCGCAGTAAAGATCTCCCGTCCATTGGCAAAAACTTTAAAGCTGATTTCCGGATGGGCTAAAGCCAGGCGCGCAATCGCATCCAGACACAAGCCCCGCTCCGTTGCTTCAGCTTTTAAAAACTTGCGCCGTGCAGGAACATTTTCAAATATTCTTGTTACATGAATTTGCGTTCCCGCAGAACAACCGGCAGGCATTATCTCTTTAATTACACCAGCTTCAATAATTGCTCTTGTGCCGGCCAGGTCTTCGAAGCGGCGCGTGGTCATCTCCACGCGGGCAATGGAGGCAATGCTGGGCATCGCCTCTCCCCGGAAGCCGAAAGATGATACGCGGTAAATATCTTCAAAATGATGAATTTTGCTGGTGGCATGTCTTTCAAAAGCCAAGGCAACGTCTTCGTGCTCTATCCCCGAGCCATTGTCAATCACCGTAATTGATTCGCAACCGCCCTTCCCCAGCTCCACACGGATATCCGAGGCCCCGGCATCAATGGCATTTTCCACCAGCTCCTTGACAATGGAAGCAGGCCTCTCCACCACTTCACCGGCAGCGATTTTATTGGCTATTTCTTTAGTTAAAACGACGATACGACCGGACAATTTTCATCTCCTGCTCATTGATTGATAAGATTACATACTATTAATTTAAGAAAAATGAAATGCAGTTAATAATGACCGCAAACGAATTATCTTGACATAAAAGAGTTCTTTCACTATCTCCTCTCGAAAAAGGGTATTTGTATTAATGGACAGTCAAAATACAGATAATTCACAGAACATTCACGGGACGGTTGAGTTTCTTTTAAGGCGCATGAGTCATAAAGGCGACCTGCCTTCGTTTTCCAATCATATTATTGAAATCAACAGTAAACTGTCATCACTTAAGGCGCTCAACCTTTACGCCACCGGTGATTTAGCTAAAATAATCTTAAAGGACTTCTCTTTAACCAACAGACTATTGCGGGTTGTCAATTCCTCCATCTATGGAAATCTTGCGGGCAAGATAACGACCATTTCTAAAGCTATGATGATGCTGGGATTTGAAAAAGTGCGAATGCTTTCGGCGACTCTGATGATTTTCGAACACCTTGAGAATAAAAGCCAGGCAACGGAATTAAAAGAAGTTGCCATGGAATCCTTTATAAATGGCGTTATAGCTATGAATTTGGCTGAAAACATGAAATTCGGCCGGGCGGAAGAGGCTTTTGTTTGCGCCATGCTCCACAACCTGGGGAAAATGCTGGTGATTTGTTATTTTCCGGAAGAATACGAGGCAATTAAAGAGCAGATTCTGCAGGGAATTGATGAAAATACCGCTTCCCGTAAAATTCTCGGAATTTCATTCAATGAAATGGGAGTAGCTGTTTCGCGATCCTGGAATTTCCCGGATATGATTGTCCGCAGCATGGAAAAGCCGCCTCCAGGCGCTATTGACACACCAAAGACAGAACACGAAACCATGCGCAATATAATTAATTATGCCAATGATATTTGCGCGGCTGTTACAAGCACTCCAGAGGATGCCTGGGAAAAAACCATGTCCGAGATATCGACACACTATAAGAAAAGCATCCCCCTGCCCGTGACACAAATAGAGATTCTCCTGGATTCAGCTGCCGCCAAAATTGACGATTTTTCGGAAATAGTTAAAATTGACAAGAAATCAAGCACCTTTTTAAACAAACTTTCCGAACACCAAAAATCCGTGGCACAGGAATCATCCGACGATATAATTTCCGGAAATCAACCGCTACAAAAGAGCGCTGTGGACAAACCGATGCCGAAGTCAGTAAAATCTTCGGCTGTCATTGCCCAGGAAAAGAAATTGATTATTACAAACGGCATAAATGAAATTGCCGATGTTATGAAAGGTGCATACGGCCTCGGTGACGTCATGTACATGATCCTGGAAACCATGTACAGGGGATTTGAATTAAACCGCGTCATTTTCTGCCTGCGGGATGTGGAAGGAAAGAAAATTGTCGGGCGCTTTGGCCTCGGGGAGAAATCAGAGGAAATGGTCAAGTTGTTTCAAATTCAGATCGGTAAAACCTCCGATATTTTCAACATCGCTATTTCACAGGGAAGAGGAATCGTCATTGCCGATGCCACCGTTCCCAATATTATCCAGAACCTCCCTCAATGGTACAGGGAATCCGTCGCCGCACCGGCTTTTCTTATTTATCCGCTGCTTATCAAAGGAAACTGCATCGGCCTGTTTTATGCCGACAAGAACGAGAAAGGAACTCTCTTAACTGATAGCCAGTGCAGCTACATGGAATATCTGCGCGACATGGCGCTCAAAGTGATCCTGCAGAAGCACCGTTAAACGACAACAATAAGCCGCAGCCACGAAGCATTTTCTGTGACTGCGGCTTTGTTTCTATGCGATATCTTCTTTTTCAACTCCTTGCCCGAAAATTAATCCAGAACTATCATGACGCGGCACTTCTTCATAAAGGAAGCGGTTTCCGCTGCAGCGCGAATTTGCCTGGCGTCGGCATTGCTGATGACGATATCGGCTTTGCCGGTGCCGCTGGTTCTCAATCCTTTAACCGTAATGGGACTGTTGGTCACCCTCTGGTTGCTCTGGGCAGCTGTAAGATCGCGGGCATAGCCGCTCATGCCCTGCTGAACTGCGTATTCACGATCAACATTGGCGGATCCGTAAATTTCTTTTCCTTCTTCATCAAAGATGCGCGGCGACATCGCCGGACGCGCCTGGATACCACGGGCATCGACAACCAATCCTGTATAGGCCATCGGAGGAGCAGCGGGGGCTGGCGGGGCAGGTGCAGTTACAGCCGGTTCCGGCGCGGGAGGCAGTTCCACCGGCTTCAAATTTTTCCGTTTTTCAATGGAAGGGGGGATCACAACCTGCGCCAGATTACCATAAAGGGGCATTCGGACCCGAACTTCAACTGTGCCGTCGGACATATATTGCTGATCAACAACGACGCCGCCTTTAACCAGACCATCCACCTGCGTATTAATCACATCGCTTTCAATTGTAAAGTCTTTCACTGTTGTGGTGGAGTCAACCCGTACGCCTTTGGTAATTTCCAGCAAATTGCGGTAAGCGTCTACTTTAGCGGCGCGCAAAGCCATCGGCCTGGCGCCGGCTTTGCCGACTGTTCTATCCGGCGGAGCGCCGATTCCTACTGCTTCAATATAACCTGCCGACCAGTTGACCGTACCCTGACCAATTTTTTCCGTCCATTCCGACGCACTAATTCTATCCTGACAAAAACCCATTCCGGCAAAGAGGAACAACAAACCGGCAATTAATGTTGCGGACAGAAATCTTAGCTTCATAATATCCTCCTTTGATTGTTTATCTCGTTAAAAAAATAGCAAAAACCCCTTGATGATGCAATAAGAATTGCAGGTTATTTTCTACCCGTGAAAGCTTTAGGTTCTTTTTTCGTCAGCCAGGGTTTAATATTGATATTATCACCCCAGATCATGTTTTGATCCGGCGGATCTGCTCCCCACCAGTTATTGCGGGCATCAATGTAAATCGTGGAAAAACTCTGTATTGCCACTGTGTTGCCGGAAAAATTATTAAAGTTGATCCTGGGATTAGCCATGCCGACACTTTTAACAGCACCCTCACCGTTGTTTTCGGCAAATGTGTTGTAGAATAGTACAGGCGTAGCGTCATTGCGGCAGAAAATTGCATTTTGCGCCGAATGGATTATCTGACAATAAGAAATTTCCGGAGAACCGGCATAAATATCAAAGGCCGTGGCGGCATATTCAACAATGCAGTAGGCAAAGGAACTGTTTACCTTCGATTGTCTGGACAGGCGCACGGCATTATTGTAAAAACCGGGCGTCGGGGAAGAAGCGGCGGCAGTAAATGTTATGGGGTTTTCTTTCGTTCCCCGGGCTATAATCCCTCCGTCTTCCACAATCAGCGAGGTTTTCTGTTCAAATTCAATAATAACGCCCGGTTCTATGTAAAGCGTGGCCCCGCCGTCGACAACCACATCATTGGCTACGCGATAAGGGCTGTTGGATAAAATTAAATAGGAATCGGTTTTGATCACACCGCTTAATTTTTTACCCAACACCGGGACTATCATCGACTTCCCCTGCGGGTAAGCGCCATCCAGTATTGTGGCAATATCTACCCTGCCCTGAAGACCTTGCAGAATTTCCGGAATTTTGGTGCTGCCCCACCAATTGTCCAGCGCTTTAATTGAAGAACCTGATGCGGCGCCTGTAATATTATACGGCTTGTTGTCGACGATGTTATTCTTCGTAATGCTAACCCCAGCATCCTTCGCGATAATACCGTTGTTTTTGTTTCTTGCTAAAATATTCTGTCCAAATTCCGGTGCGGCGGACTGCACCAGCAAACCGGTATTTTCATTATCCTGAATAGAATTTTCTTTAATTACCGGCGTGGCTCCATCAGTGACCCAAAGAGCAACTCCCTTGTTCCTGTATATGGAATTCCTGACAATTTCCGGTTTGGAAAATGCTCCCTGAATCTTTAAAACATCGTTGTTTTGCGTAAACTCGGACATTTCAATCTTTGGTGAAGATGCCTGACAACTGATCGCTGTTTTAGCATTTTTGATCCGGACAAATTTTATTATGTTCTCTTTATTTTTGACATTCGCAAAAACGATGCCCGGCCAGAAGTAACCTTCACCGGCGCTGTCAAAATTAATGATGTGATCGTTATCACCTGCGGCATTTATTCTGCCTTCAATAATAAGCTCACCGTTTTTGGATTTTATTTGCGTTCCGGGTTCAATCGTCAGTAATGCTTTATCCTTAACAATAACATCTTTTTCCAAAATATATGGACTCGCCCCGGAATACCAGGTTGTATCAGTTTCAATCAGTCCGGCAACCGTAGTCGGCCCGGGCGCAACAGGCATGCCCGTCACCTGCGCCGTTTTGCTTTCATTGCCGACAACATCGTAAACAGAAACCCGATAATAATATTTCCGGAAATTGACAAGACCGGGGCCGGCATCACGATATTCATTAATTTCGGTTTTGGCAATTTCCAGATAACCACTGAGCGGCGTTTCAGAGCGGTAAATTTTGTAACCGGCCAGATATGGCGCCGCTGACTTTCCCCAATTTAATAAGACTAAGGCATTTCTTCCTATACCGGTCAAATTCTCCGGAGGAGGAGGGGCGGTTGTCAGGAGCGTCACTGAACTGATAGCATCCACCCATTGCGCTGTATTACCCGCATCATCTCTTAAATATCCCGTGATAACCGCTTTTTCTATATTGTCACCGGGCACTACTTTATAGACACCGTAATACCAGCCGGGTTCGACTTCCTGCATTTCGATATTTTTTCTGTAATCGCCAATATCAAAGCAGGCCTGCATCCTGGGTGTACCCTGAATGACAACTTTTATCTCATCACCAGCCTTTTTCGGAAGTCCTTTAGAATCCTGGGTTAGAAGTGTAATAACCGGCGGGCGCAGCATTTCGGCAAGCGGAGGCACCGGGATCGTCTTAACCATATCGCGGAAAAGATCATCATTGGCGCGCAGCAACTGAATATCCCGCATATTCATTGCCGTGGTAATAACCGCGGCCACAATGCCTACAGGATGGGTTGCTATGCCTGCTTCGTGCTTCCGCGCAACATTTTTCCCACTCCAGAGGAAGTTGCCGGTTTTCGTATCGTACATCTTGATTTCCGCGCCAACGGCAACCTGGGAGTATACAACCGCATACAATTTGTCGAAATTAGAAATTTCACCGAAAACAACCGCATCAACACCAAGCAACTTGCCCAATTCCTGCGGAGACGTCTTCCTGACAGCTTCGGAATCGATGAGCCCCGCCTTTCTCAATATGGAATCCACACGGTACAGTTCCATGTCTTTAAAAGGAAGAGAGCTGAAATGATTGTAGAACCCCCGCCGTACAGCCTCGAAACCTTCCTTGCTGCGGGACAAATCAACAAAAGGCATAACCGCAACCGATCGGGGAATATGATCTTGCATATAAGGATCAATTTTATATTCTCCTTCGTATAAAGATCTGATTTCAGGGGTTATGATTGTTCCTTTTGTGGCCACGAGACAGCTTTGCAAAGAAATCAACATCGGTATGATAGACAAAAAAACTAATAATCGGAAATATTTTTGCATAGACATTCTCACCTTCTCAGTCAAAAAAAGAGCAATGTTTATTTTTCTTGAACAGTTGGTTGCATACCGGGTTTACTCTCCACCGTTCTCATCAACTGTTTAGAAGTATACATTGCTTTTTGCTTTAACAAAAGAGTTGTCTGTATAGCTTATTGTACCAGGGTATGATTATTTCACCTGCCCTGAGTTATCAAATACCCTGGTTATATAAAAATGAATTTCTCTCAAAAAAATAAGCGAAGTAATGGATAATTAGCGGTATGTTAAATTATAAGTGAAACGTGATTCAAGTTCAAATCAATAGAACCTTCAATCACTGGCAATATCCGGCAAAGTGGGAACAATTTTCCTTTTTCCGTTTGAAATTTATTGTCTTAGATGTTTCCGCAGGTGCTTCATTCAATTTGTCCAGTTCATTCCGAACAGCGATACCGATCTTTTCCATCATATAAGGTTTCCTGATATATGCACCTGCTCCCAGCCTTTGAGCTTCCTTTACCCGCTCAGTCTCTGAAAAACCACTGACCAGGATGGCTTTCTGCCACGGATTAATTTCTAAAATTCTTTGGAAAGTTTCCAGCCCGTCAATACCATTTTCCATTATCATATCCAGAACAAGAATATCTGCTTTGCGCTTTTTCAGATAATCCACTGCTTCTTCCCCACTGGCAACAGTCTTCACCTCGTACCCCAATTGGACAAGAAAAAGGGAAGCGATTTCCCTCTGCTCGGCTATATCATCAATCACCAACACACTCTCACCTTTTCCCAGATACCGTTCCACAGGCTCCTTCTGTTTCTGCTGCTCTTTGGATTCCTCCCGTGTTGCCGGAAAATAAAGCGTAAAGACAGACCCTTCTCCAATTTTTGAGTGTACATCAATATATCCTTTGTAGTCTTTTACCGTCCCCCAGACAATCGCCAGTCCCAGCCCCGTTCCGCTCCTTCCCATTCTTTTCTTTGTATAAAACGGTTCAAAGATCTTATCTTTATGTTCATCAGGAATGCCGGTCCCCGTATCGGAAACGATCAAGGCGGTATAATCTCCTTCATTGATCTCATCGTAGCCGCTGATGGTTTTATCAATGTAGCAGCTCTCTGTCCGTATTGTCACTTCTCCGGTTCCTTCAATAGATTCCGCCGCATTCGATACAAGGTTCATCAATGTTTTTTCCAGATGGATAGGTGAACCTTTGATATTCAGCACATCTTCCTTACAATCAACCCTGAAGGACACTTGAGGATGACAATCCTTTATCTTCTCAAATACCGGTGTCTTGAAAAAACTGGAAATGATATTGTTCAGATTTATTGTTTCCGACACAGCGACGCCTCGCCGGGCCAAAGTAAGGAGATCCTGAACAATCGATGCCCCTTTGTCCGTAGATAACAAAATCTTTTCAGCGTATTTTCTGGAGAGTGCCCCTTCGGTGGTTTCCTGCACCAATAGCTCTGAATATCCGCTGAGGGTTCCCAGGACGTTATTCAAGTCATGGGCTACTCCACCGGCCAGTTGTCCAAGAGCTTCCATCTTCTCCGCCCGTTGCAGACGCGCCTCCAGATTACGCCTTTCCGTCTCCGCCTGCCTGCGTTCTGTAGTATCTTCAATAATAGCCATGCCACCACGAATACATTTACATCCCAGATTCAAAGGCGCAAAAATTACCCTTATCGGAGTTGCTTTATTCGCGGTTACGGAATTATAGATATCTTCATATGTTGCGGTTTTCCCTTTCAGCGCTTTTTTAACACATGACGCTATTTTCTTATCTGGCAGACTGAGCAGATTCCGGCCGATAAGCGCTTTCCGCGAAGAACCAAAAATCTTGACGCAGTTATCATTACAGTCAACGATATAGCCTTGTTCATCAAAGTATAAATGCCCCAAAGGCGAATATTCGAAAAGAAGCCGATATTTCTTTTCGCTTTCCCGCAGTTCTGCATTCACTTGCATGAGTTCCTGTGAGCTCAGATCAAACGCTCTATCCAGCATGCGTCTTTCTTTGTCATTGTCATGATAAGCCTTATTCACAGCCTGGATAAATTCCCGACACTCATCGGGTACACCCTCCATATTTTTTAGATAGCGATTTATCTGTCGTTTGAGAAGGCTATGCATTAGTTCATTCCTCGCTTAAGGTTGTAATGGTCATGGTCTGGTTGTGCAATTCGCAGACACCCCCTTTGTCAAATGGTGATATCTCGCCATAGGAATAAAATCCCGTATAAATGGCTTTACTACCCAGGATATCACACACACCCTCCACTTCCTCTTCAATACGCTGTTTGAGAATGATCTTTCTTCCCACACAGCTCACCAGGATCGCCAGTTCGGCAGTGATGCCCCCGCTTGTCGCCGATGATGTTCTGGCCGCGCCAACAGCACCATCGATAAGACGTTCAATATTGGTTTTCATCATACGGGCATAAACATTCTCGGGCATATTACCGGCAAAGGTCATACTTTGATCATCCTCATCCACTGAAAGAAGAGTCCTTACCAGGGGTGAAGAAGAATCATTTATTCTAAGGCTCAAGGGAAAGAGCAGGCCTGTTGCCGGAAGTCCCTTTGCATGCTCCCCAAGGTATTTTTTATACAGCATCAAAGCGGACTTGCCATCAAGCTCGTAAAGTACATTTCCCCTCGCACGGGTGATAAGCCGTTCCGGGCCAAAAGTATCCCAGCCTCCTTGAGAACCATAGCCAACCTTTAATGCTTTGCCATAGAAACCAACGGCTCCCACTGCGTCCCTGGCCGGCTCGGCATTAAGTAGTACATACGTCTCCTGAAATCTGTCACTGTCACCGGAAAGTCCACCTGTGAGAGTCGTCCCGCAAGGCAAATGATCGGTAAGCCCCTTCACAAGTTCCGAACCATTAATATTAATACCATCGGAAAGAACAAAGACATGCTTTAGATCATCACCGCAAAGAGATTTTGCCAAGTCAGCTCCCGCCCTGTAGCTCTCCTTAGCACTCACACCTGTAACCATGGAGCCTGCAACTCTGGTTTTCTCGAATGAAACAGCCGTAAAAATCAAAGAATCGTCAAGGACGTGTGTCCCGATTATCTCACCGGCGGTGGAACACCCGAAGACACAGGCCTTAGGATATGACGCTTTGATAGCATCGATGATTCCTTTTTCTTTGATCCTGTGTGTTGCACCGAAGACAAGAACGAGATCAGCCTGCCCCGCCAGCTTTCCTCCTTTATTTCCATCCGCCAAAACAAATTGTTCTGCCTTCATAATTTTCCCCACCAGGAAACTCAGATACAACTATAGATATAATATGCTATATAACACACGATATATCTACTATACCTATGGTTATAGATAAAGGTAAATTTATGGTGATATTTATGGTAAATATATGATATAATTTTTATCTATTTTATATAGATTGGCTGGCTGTTTCGTGGTCTAAACATATATGATGTGAATGACATCCGCATTATAATTATCTTTCTTCACCCCTGTAAATACAGCCCGACTCGGTACTTTCCTGAACGACAACTTTGCTCAATTGAGGAAGAATAACGTGCAGCCGATCCCATATCCACAGAGCCATATTTTCTGATGTTGGATTGTTTAAACCTTCAATATCATTTAAGTATTTATGATCAAGTTGATCGTAGAGCGGTTGAAAAGCCCTGGTAATATCTGCAAAATCAATAACCCAGCCCAGCCGTGGATCAACCGGACCATTTAAATGAATTTCGATACGAAAAGAATGCCCGTGCAGATTGGCGCATTTGTGTCCGGCCGGCACATTAGGCAGGCGATGCGCGGCATCAATGTGAAACACTTTAAAAATCTCCATGGAGCGAATCCTATTTTATGTTTAAAATTTTATGAATCTGTAAACTGAGACGCCATTGTGGATGGGCAAGTATGTATTCCACCGCCAGTTTTGTATTTTTCGCCAGATCAGGTCCATCCAAGGGCTGCAGGAAAAAATGCTGAAAATCCAGGCAGGCAAATTGCTGCGGATCAATTCCCGATTGCGGAACAACTAATTTCAGCTCCTGGCCTGCGTGTACCAGCAACTGTGCTCCGGCTTTGGGACTCACGCAAAGCCAATCAATCCCGGCAGGCGGCAAAATAGTGCCGTTGGTTTCGACAGCGATAAAAAAGTTTTCCCGATGAAATGCCGCCACCAGCCCGGAATTCAACTGCAACAGCGGCTCACCTCCGGTGCAGACAATAAAAGGTTTAATTGTTCCCTTTTCCGCCGAAGGCCATAACCCGGCAACTTGCCGGACCAAATCTTCGGCGGCCGCATATTTGCCGCCCTGTGGTCCGTCCGTGTTGATAAAATCCGTATCGCAAAACTTGCAGACGGCGGTGCGGCGATCCTCTTCTTTACCCGACCATAAATTACATCCGGTAAAACGGCAGAAAACTGCGGGCCGTCCGGCATGAAAGCCTTCGCCCTGCAAAGAATAAAATATTTCTTTAACTGAGTAGTTCAAAATGATGCCCGCTACCGCTGAATTCTGTAAAACGTGGGATCCGGAATTCCCGCCTCTTTAAAACCCTTCATCCGCAGCAGACAGGAGTCGCATTTGCCGCAAGCCTCGCCTGCCTCCGAGGGATCATAGCAGCTGTGGGTCAGACGAAAATCCACACCCAGCTCATGACCCTGCCGGATTATCTGAGCCTTCGTCAACGCAATCAGCGGTGTATGAATTTTTAACTTTTGTTTCCCCTCTACCGAGGCCTTTGTCGCCAGATTCGCCATCCGCTCATAGGCGGCAATGTATTCCGGACGGCAATCGGGATAACCGCTGTAGTCCAGCGCCGTGACACCAATAAAAATGTCGCCCGCCTCCAGTACTTCCGCCCAGGCCAGGGCAAAGGAAAGAAAAATCGTGTTGCGCGCAGGAACGTACGTGACGGGAATATCCGCCGCCATTTCATCGATGCTCCTGCTTTTGGGAACGGCTATATCATCGGTCAGAGCAGACTTGCCAAAAAGACGAAGATCAATATCAAGTGTTATATGCTGAGCAGCTCCGCCAAGAGCGGCTATCTTTTCGGCTGCCTGCAATTCAATTCTATGCCGCTGCCCATAGCAAAAGCTGAGCGCATAGAGATCAAAACCTCTTTTCCCGGCAACATACAGTGTTGTGGCGGAATCTATTCCTCCGCTTAACAGAACAACCGCTTTTCTTTTAGTATTCATTATTTTTGCCAGTCATCAAATGTGAAAGAAAAAGTACACTATTTATTGGGCGATGCTTCAATATGGAAGAGTGTGCATGTATTTTGAGCGGTAACCGAAGCCACTTCCTCCCAGGAAAGACCTTTGATTTCGGCTACTTTTTTTGCCGTATGGACAATGTAAGCAGGCTCGTTCCTCCTCCCACGGAAGGGGTCAGGCGTGAGATATGGGCAATCAGTCTCCAACAGCAATGAAGTAAGAGGAACCTTTTTCACTACTTCCTGCATAGTTTTTGACTTGTTAAAAGTAACAACGCCGGGGACGGAAAGATAAAATCCCCAATCCAGGCATTGTCTGGCCATTTCATAATCACCGGAAAAACAATGAAAAACACCGTGATGAATGCCGGAGGACTTAATCATTTCCAGCGATTGAGCATGAGCTTGACGAGCATGGATAACAACGGGCATATTGAGCTCCTTGGCCAACTGGAGCTGCTCGCCGAACTTTTCTATTTGCAGCGCCTGCGGGGAGATATTACGGAAATAATCCAACCCGATTTCGCCGTAGGCGACAACTCTTTTATCGCCGGCAAGTTTTTTCAGTTCATCGTAAGTTGTGTTGCTGATTTTTCCCACATCATGGGGATGAACCCCGATTGTGGCGTATATATTTTCATGCTGATTTGCCAGTTTCACAGCTTTCCGGCTTAAACCCAAATTGGTCCCCACTGTAATAATAAAATCCACACCGGCCGCTTTCGCCCGCTCGATTACGTCATCGCGGTCGTTATCGAATTCCTTCATTTCCAGATGAGCATGTGAATCAATCAGCATAAGCTACTATTTTTCAGCCTCTTCCGGATTAACTTCCTCTGCATTATCAGAAACATCGGGAAGTTTTTTAAACAAATTCTGCAGATCCTTCTCCAGTACCTCACCTGCCAGCAGCCGGCGGTAAATAATCCGCTTATCAATGCTCAGCATTTCCGGATTAACTTTTTTCCCCATTTTATATTTATCTCCTTTTCTAAAACCAGCGTAACTTCTTAATAATCTTCAAATACAGCAGTTTTCAGGTAAATATTACAATTTCATACTCCAGCCTGCCCCCCTGCTAAACTTCCCGGCTGCAAACTACTAATATATTTTAGCAACTTAATCAAGTATGAAGAGCAACCTGTGATAACCTGAATCTACGAACCGCATCAAACAACGAGTATTCTGATCATTTTTTCAGGCGTGGATCAAGCGAATCACGAATACCTTCTCCCAAAAGATTATAGCCGACAACCGTAATCAGAATCGCCAGTCCCGGATAAAGTGAAAGCCACCAGGCGATATCAATATTATCTTTTCCCGCAGTTAATATATTGCCCCAACTGGGTGTCGGCGGCTGAACGCCGATGCCTAAAAAGCTTAAAGCCGACTCTGTTAGAATAGCTCCCGCAATTCCCAAAGTGGCCGCAACTAAAATTGAGGCCATGGCATTGGGAAGAATATGCACGAAAATTATCCTCAAATCTCCGGCGCCGATTACCCTTGCCGCCTGCACAAAATCCCTTTCCCGCAAAGAGATAAAATCAGCGCGCACCAGCCTCGTCACTCCCATCCAGCCGGTCAGACCTATAATGATCATAATGTTCCAGATGGACGGTTCCAAAAAGGCAATCACCGCCAGAATCAAAAAGAAAGTGGGAAAGCAGAGCATGATATCTACAAACCGCATAATCACTGCGTCTACCCAGCCGCCGTAGTATCCCGCAACCGCCCCCAGCAATGTGCCGATGATAATGGAAACACCCGTTGCCACAAAACCGACCTTCAGGGAAATCCGAGCCCCCCAGATCATTCTGGAAAGAACGTCACGACCAAGTTGGTCCGTTCCCAACCAGTGATCCATCGAAGGCGGCATGAGCACATTTTTCAAATCGATTTGCCCCGGATCATAGGGCGCAAACCACGGCGCAAAAAACGAAACAAAAAACAGCAGCAGGACAATACCACTGCCGGTAAGCGCCAGTTTGTTTTTATAAAACGTTTCCCAGAAGCCCATAGTTTGTGCAACCTTAAAAAATTAACGACGAAACTACTATGATATACGAATACGCGGGTCCGCCACTGCATACGAAACATCGGCAATCAAATTACCTACAAGAGTCAAAATCGCTCCGATAAGTAAGATCCCCATTACAGTAGGATAATCACGCGCCATCACCGCCATATAAAAAAGCTGCCCCATGCCGGGAATCGCAAAGACTGTTTCAAAAATAACGCTGCCCCCGATAAGCCCCGGAATGGAAAGCCCTAAAATGGTTATGGCCGGCAGCAGCGCATTGCGCAATGCGTGCTTATAGATGACGTCTCTTTCACTCAGGCCCTTGGCCCGGGCGGTCATAATGTAATCCTGCCGGATGACTTCCAGCATGTTGGCCCGCATGTAACGGGAAAGGCCCGCCAATCCGCCAAAAGCAGAGATAAAAACCGGCAGCACCAGATGTTTGACTAAATCAACAAACTGTCCCCACGGAGTTAAATATTCATAGTTCAGGGAGCGCAAACCGGAAATCGGCAGCCATCCCAGATGTATTCCAAAAAAGATCATCATTAGCAGCGCCAGCCAGAATGTCGGCACGGCAAAACCGATGAAAACAAAAACTCCCGTGATTTTGTCGAAAAGGGAATCCTGATGCACGGCGGATAAGACTCCAATGGGAATGGCAACGGCGATAATAATCAGCAGTGATAACAGTTCCAGAAGGATTGTAATGGGAATGCGCTCCAGTATTTTGGCAGCAACAGGGCGGTGGTCACTAGCAAAGGAAATTCCCAGATCTCCGCGGCTGAGCTTCTTGAGCCAGGACCAGTATTGCTGGTGAATGGGCTTATCGAGCTCATACAAAGCTTTAAGCCGCTCTTTCATTTCCACCGATGATTTGGGATTCATTTGCGTTTCCAAATCAACAGGCGAACCGGGCGCCAGACGCATAACCGAAAAACAGATTATAGTTATGCCCAGCAAAAGCGGAATCATAAAAAAAATTCTTTTCAGAATATACTTTAACAATTTTCCTTATCCTGCCGGAAGGCTTTCAGCTTTTCAAAATTCCCAATTTTTTAATATTACTCAGTGACTCCCAAAGATTATCCTCGGCATGGGCTTCCAGTGTTATCGTTGGGGAGGCTTTGATCTCCCGCAATGCTGCAAAAAACTCAGCAAAGGGAAAGGTGCCGTTGCCCACCGGAAGATGTTCATCTCTCTCGCCGTAGTTGTCATGCAAGTGTAAATGTCCTAAATATTGACCGAGTTCGGTGAGCCATACTTTCAATTCAGTACGGGCAAACACATTGAAATGCCCCGTATCAAAACAAAAACAGATGCGATCCGAATCGAGGCGCTCGAAAAGCTTGCGTAAAACAGAAGGTTCCCGCTCGTAAACATTTTCCAGCGCAATTTTAGTTTTTGTCTCCCCGTCAATCAGGTCAATTAGCGTAAGCCAGGTCGCCTGGCTCGCCTCCAGCCACTCCTCGTCACAGGAGACATAATAAAGCCGGTCAAAGGAAGGGTGGCAAACAACCTTCAATGGCTCGAAATAAGGAATAAGATCAAATACCTGCTTTAATCTGTCAATGCTTGCAAGACGGATTTTATCATCCAACGCTCCGGGACGCAAATCCATAAAGGGGGCATGGAAAGTAATTTTAAGACCGGAATCGGCAAAGAGCTTCGCCGCTTGCCGGTATTTGGCAATGTCTACTTTGTTAAGCACATCATGACTGAAATAAATTTCCAGGTTCATTCTTTTTGCGAAAATCATTTCCTGATACTTAGCCAGCAAGTTAAAAGGCATGTGCACATGAACTTTTTCCAAAATATCCTGCATAATAAAAACCTTAATAGTTACAGATATAGAATAAGAGGTGGTGCTTTATCACAGCCCCCTTTTTTTCACAACTCTCAAAGCCGCAATCGCCTGTTTTTCAACTTTACCGTATTGAAAATCATGTTAATTTCCAATGATTGTTTTTCGCGGAAAATACGGATGTCAAGAATAAAATCTCCAATAATTATTGGAGATTTTATTTAAAATATAGTAACTTGCATGTCAATTGAGTGTAATTAAATCGATCCCGTATATTAATTGTTAGCGCTAAGGAGTATTGGGCAGCTCAGATATGAGAAAAGAGATACCAGCACCAGTAATTGCCGTTTTGGCCGAACACCTGCCGAATATTGAAACCCACGCAGGACTTGATAACCTGTTCCTTCATGCTGATGCCCCTGGAGACCCACCTGAAGGATCAAAGGCTGTAAAGACGCAAGCATGGCTAAGAAAAATCAACAAAGAATCTGATAATCCTCTATCAGTGCTTGGGAAACTGATTGAATGTTACATGGAGATTCCAGAGCAAGATGAGGAAGATACAATCTTCTGTGGTGAGTCGTTTCCTAAACCAAAGAAGCAGCTTAAGGACAAGCTCTCTTCGATACTGGGACGCTGCAATCTTCAATATATATCAGGTGGACACATCTTCGATGGTAGCTCAGCGCCAAGCAAGTCACTTCAAGAACAAATCGCTGGTAGAAATATTCCTGCTATCGAAGCAGAGTTCAACCGTGCATTATCAAATGTGAACTCTGAGCCTAGCAGTCTGTCGGATTTAAGACCGACACACGAAGCAAAAAATCAGTCGAAATTCAAATCAACATGCTGAATTTACAATATAATAGTCGATATTTATTGAGTTTTATGGTATTTAATCCATGT
>JBDKUX010000057.1:0-2612 GCA_039679455.1 Smithella sp.
AGGACTAATAGGATTTGTAGCCGAACTGTTAACAGAGAATAAGCCTATGTTCCATGTTCTGAGCAAAGCTGGTTTTCATGTTGTAAGAACTGAAAATAATATGCATTTTATGAAAATGGAATTTTGATTTATCCAAGGTATAAGAAAGTTGGTGCCGAAGACCGGATAATAATCTGATCGATCACTTTCGGCCAAATGAGATTCCCAGCTTTTTCATACGATGTCTGAGTGTGTTGGGATTAACGCCGAGCAAGTCGGCAGCGCCTCCTTTTCCGCTAACTCTGCCGCCTACTTTATTCAGGGTAATTTCGATGTGCTGGGCTTCCAATTCATCGAGTCGTTGGGTATCATGTTCCTTTCCCGGTTTGCATTCACGCGATGATACATTATGGTCGACAACATCGCCAAATGTTATGGGTTTATCTTTAGAGAGTATAATTGCTCTTTCTACTACATTTTCGAGTTCCCGCACATTGCCGGGCCAATCATAACGCATCAGCCTGTCAAGCTCACCTGGGGAGGGGATTGGAATTTGGGGCAGAGCCATCTCGCGTGCTTTCTTATGAATGAAATGGTGAACGAGTATGGGTATATCGTTCTTTCTTTCACGAAGCGGCGGCACCAGAATGGGAAAGACATTCAATCGGAAGAAGAGATCCTCCCGAAACCGCCCATTCTTTATTAATTCCTCCAAGTTCCTGTTCGTAGCTGATATTATGCGAACATCGACTTTAATTGTTTTGTTGCCTCCAACCCGTTCGATTTCCTTCTCCTGCAGTACACGGAGGAGGCGAACTTGCACTGGAAGTGGCAGTTCCGACACCTCGTCGAGAAAAATTGTACCGCCGTTGGCCCGTTCGAACCGGCCCCTCTTTTGTGCAATTGCTCCGGTAAATGCTCCTTTTTCATGGCCGAACAACTCGCTGTCGACAAGCATTTCCGGAATGGCCCCACAGTTGACTTTAATCAATGGTCCGTTGCTTTTTGGGGAAAGCTCGTGGATGGCGTTGGCAATAACTTCCTTACCGGTACCGGTTTCGCCGATCAGAAGCACGGGGCTTAGCAGGGGTGCAACCAACCGTATATTCTCCATTACCTCCTTCAGGCCGTAATCAGCGCCTATAAGTGTTGCGCTGGTACCGCTCCTTAATTCGTTTTGGAGATAGTACTTGTCGTCTGCCAAAAGTTCTTTGATCCTGATTATTTCCCGATACCGCATGTGATTGGCGAGAGCAATGGCCGCCGGTTCGTTTACCAGACCCCAGAGTTTCAAATGCTCATCAGTGTATCTTTTCTCTCCTTTGACGATGGCAAGGAAAGATCCTATATATTTCCCTTCTATTACCAAACGATTGATGAGCACGGAAGAAAGCGGCCAGTCCAGTTCTTCCGACAAACAATCGACTATCGTGTCTTCACCGATGCTGCGTACATTCCTGGTTTGTGGAACTTTTTCCCGTTTCTCAATTTCAAGCTGTGCCTCAGGAGTCAGAAAGATTTCGTCCGTAGTAAAATGTCCCCCATGCGAATCGGCAGTCGCTATGCTTCGGAAGCATTTGGTTACAAAATCATATGTCAGGATCATTAGTTCATCTACGGGCATTATCTGGGATACAAACCGGAAACATAAACTTAATGCCTTATCAATATCAAGACTTCCGCACATGCGAATGGAAACTTCCCGGAAAAATTTATTCTCGTCGATCACCTTGTTGCTCTCTTTTTATTTCTAATTTTTTTGTTCGTTTAGCACAGATTTGCCAAATATGGCAATTAATTTTCGTTAGCTTGATAATTATCCTTGGGGCCATGTAATTTTCTCTTTATTTTCCCATCAGTAGATTTAATGCATGCTTTTCATATATGGCGATTATTTTTTGTTATTATTCATATTTGCTGTGAATGTTGTATTGTTCTCTTATTTGTTCTCGTATGTTGTATGCAATGCATGATGCTACCATAATTAGTAATAACGCATGTAATGCCGCCGCCAGTTGTGCACATGCCGTATGCATCACTTTTTTATCATTTCTATCATTAAACAAATATAAATACCATATATGATAATTATATTTGCCATTAGCGGTAAGCCCCTTGCTGTTCTGTTTTGTAAATAGCTAATATTATTGTAATATATAATTGGCATCATTTATGCAAACAAAAAGAGCATGATATGGGCAGATGAAATAAGATTGAGGACGCAACCTCAAAGGGAACAGGAAGTGATTGAACTTCTTTTGGAAACGGCTGCGCTAGCCAGTCGGGATGAACAACTCCAATCATCACTGGTCTATTCCCACTATTCTGCACCTGGTGGATTCAGTTTGATTCTCGTCTGGGATACGGCAGTTATTCCCATGTATGGAAGTGATACGGCTATGCTCATCATTGAAGGGCTTAAGCCGCTCGGGATTCTGGATCATACCGTTATCATCGAGAAGTGGAGAAAAGATAAGTAAAAAATAAAAAAAGGCATAGCTCAATAATGATTTTGGCAAACCAATTTGAACTATGCCGACCCAATTGGAAAGGAAGAAGAATATGGCAACTACAGAAGAATTAAAAGTATTTGAAGAAGCTAAAAAGAAGTATTTCAAGGTTAATCATAACCC
>JBDKUX010000058.1:0-7880 GCA_039679455.1 Smithella sp.
CAATTACCATTGATGATCCTGCTGCTTTCGTCGGGGGCGATGCCACATTCGGCATGCTGGCCACCATGGCTTCCCTGCAGCGCGGCGAGGTTGACGTTGCCTTCATCGGCGGCGCCCAGATCGACAAATTCGGCAACATCAACTCGACAGGTGTTGGAGACTGGTCCAAGAAAGAAAGCTTCACCTACTTTGCCGGAAGCGGCGGTGCCAATGACATGGCGACTTGCGGTAAAAGGACTCTGGCCATTATCCCCCAGGATAGAACGAAGTTCGTCGAGAAAGTGGATTATGTTACTACTCCCGGCTATCTCGGTGGTCCGGGAGAACGTCAGAAGAATGGCATGGAGGGTGGCCCGGAATGTGTGGTCAGCACCATGGGTGTTTACAAGTTCGATATAAACACCAAGGAAATGTATCTGGCCGAATACTTCCCCGGCCAGTCGGTGGAGAAGATCAAGGCCGCCTGTTCGTGGGATCTCAAGGTATCACCCCATGTTATCGAGACCCCGGAACCGACCGACGAGGAACTGAAAATCCTCAGAGGTATTGATCCGAGCGGTTTCTATCTTGGATAGTTTAAGTTAAGATAAAATAGTACAATAATTAAAAGAGAGTGGCGTCTTCCGGCGCCGCTCTCTTTTAGTGAAGAATGAAGTAATATAGTGGAACAATTTATTATAGATACCGGCAGTGAGAAAAGCAGACTTCATAAAATAGAGGAAAGATATCTGAAGTACAGGACTTATTATGCAGATATCGATATTTCCGGTTTCGGCGGATATGGGAAAGCTGTATATGCCACTCTTTTGCCAAAATTTGATCAATGGTATGCACGAAAATCTTTGGATGATATTCCTGCCAATATTGCCTTTCTGGAGGATGGGTTATTTCTTACGGATCATCCGGATTACAGGGAAGAAAGGGGAGGAGCACTCAGCTTTCATGTAAAAGTGCTGACCCTCAGTATGATCGGCCTCATCTTATGTCATAATAAAGATTTAATTTCAAAGCAGTCGTTACAGGATATAATTTCCAGTGTCACCCTTCCTACCAAATCATACGATTATTCCGACCGTGTGTGTTTTTCGATTACGGTCAGAATGTTTATCGATATGTTAAAGAGTGAATTTTCTCATTTCGGAGACCTCGTTGCCAATCTGTCATTTTGCGATTTCGCCAATGAGGAAACGTTAAACCCCAAACCGCCGCCGTCAATCAGTGTATTATAGGGGAATAAAGAAAAGGTAACATTCCCATCATAGCAATATACTCCTTATTCTCGCCAAGTATCTTGCCAAGTATCTTGATTGACAAACAAAATAGTCTGCATTATACTCCGCACCAAAGCTTGGCAGAGCTAATTTACATAATGGGAGAAAAAAATGCAAGTACCTATGCTCGTTACACATTTTCTAGATCGCGGCGTAAAGTTGTATGGACCTAAGACCTGTATCGTCGATGGAGAAAAGAGATTTACCTACAATCAGTTCAATGAAAGAGTAAACCGCCTTTCCAATGCTCTTATAGCTGAAGGGGTCAAGCAGGGCGACCGTGTCGCCTATATCGGCCCCAATGGACACCGTATTCTCGAGGCCTATTATGGTATTACTCAAATCGGTGCCATCCTCCTTTGTATCAACATCCGCTTGAGCCCGGGAGAGATCGCGTTCATTCTGAATCATGCCGGCGCCAAAGTGGTATGCGTTGATTGGGAGTATGCGAACCTGGTGACCCCGGTTGTCAACAAGCTGGAAACGGTGACGCATTTTATGCTGTTTACCGATGGCCATCGTCCCGCAGGAATTGATTGGGCCGACTATGATACTCTGTTGAATGAGGCTTCAGGAGAAAGGCCTTTCCGGCCGGAGATGGACGAGAACGATGTCGCCGAGTTGTTTTATACGAGTGGCACGACGTCCAAACCCAAGGGTGTTATGATGACTCACCGCAATATTTACGCAAACGCTATCAATTACATCCATATGTTGACTGTTATCGATGCAGACACGCAACTACACAGCGTGCCGCTGTTTCACGTGAACGGCTGGGGCTCTCCGCATGGCATTACCGGGTCCGGTGCTACCCACGTGATTGTCAGGGATTTTCGCGCTCCGGATGTGCTTGCTGCTATCCAGAAGGAAAAAGTGACGATCGGAGCGATGGTGCCGGCTATGGTCACCACGCTGCTTAACTACCCCGAGGCCGGCAAGTATGACACCTCTTCCTTGCAACGAATGATTATTGGCGGGGCGCCGGTGCCCATCAGTATAGCGCGGGAAGCGCAGGAGAAATTCGGCGTCAAATGCTACCAAGCCTATGGAATGACGGAAACATGTCCTATGTTGACGCTTTCGACGCTGAAAGACCACATGAATAAACTGCCGTTTGAAGAGCAGCTTGTCTATCGGGCGAAGACGGGCAAGCCTGTCTTCGGCGTCGAATTGCGGGTTGTTGATGATGACGGTAGAGACGTTGAGCCCAATGGTGAGGATGTGGGAGAGATCATCGTTCGCGGTAACAACGTGATGAAGGGGTTCTGGAATGATCCGGAAGAAACCGACAAAATCATCATCGATGGTTGGCTGCACACCGGTGATATTGCCAATATCGACCAGGAGGGATTTGTTCAGATTGTTGATCGCGGTAAGGATATGATCATCAGTGGTGGTGAAAACGTTGCCTCGGCGGAAGTCGAGATGGCTATCTACAAGTTCCCCGCCGTCATGGAATGTGCAGTGATCGGTGTTCCTGATTCCAAGTGGGGCGAAGCGGTCAAGGCATTGGTCGTATTGAAACCGGGCATGCAAGCCACCGAAAAAGAGATAATCGACCATTGCTCTACGCTGCTGTCCAAGTTTAAACTGCCGCGTACAGTCGATTTTGTAAGCGAACTGCCCAAGACCGGCACCGGCAAGACACTGAAGCGCGATTTGCGGGCAAAGTATTGGGCCGGTCACGAGAAGAAGATCGGCGGCTAGTGTTTACCGGCGGCAGTATTTTAAATAACATTGTTTTCTTTATGAAAGGACGACAGCGAATAACATCGTCAGAAGTTGTCGTCCTTTCATTTTTTCACATCCCGCTGCAGATCCTTGGTGTTCGGCTTCAATTTCAGCAACTTGTTCCTCTCCTCCTCAATCGGCAACAATTCTTTGCGATGACCACCGTGATTTAAATCCGCCATTAAATCGATAAATTATTTTTAATAATAGATGGAATATTTGCGATAAATGATATATAAAAAAACAATTTTTCGAAATATGGTACATATTACCGTATTTGGCATATAGGTGAATGTTTTAAACCAGATTCTGTCAAAAGCGAATATAGTAAAAAAGATGCGAATGATTTTTTGTTCATAATCATTTGTTAATTTATGGGTGATTAAAATACGAAACACCATACGATAAGCTCCAAAAATTACAAAATTAATGAGCTGTTGCAGTGGTTTTATTTTTTTCCATCCCGGCATTATCAGAAGACGGCAAAAACTCTCCTAATATGTACACCATCGAAATAAATTATAATAAATATTAGTGGTTATATATTTGTCATCTTACGCCGCAAGTTATGTTACAGGCTCAGCGAGTGCGGTATTTGGAAGATAACTTGTAAAATAAGATAATATTTTTCAATAAGAAGGGGTGCTTAGTATGAGCGATAATTTAAAAAAGAAAGCGGATAAAAGAATGTCTCTCGGTGAAGCGGTAGCAGAACTTGTCAAGGATAATAGCGTCTTGAGTTTCAGTGGCATGGGTGGCGCACAATGTGTCGCCCAAACATATGAAGTCATCAGGCAGCGCAGGAAAAATATCACATTGATAGGGGATAGTCCCTGTGAAGCCGGTGATTTGCTGGCGGGCGCAGGCGTATTAAAAAAGATGGAAATCGCATTTTGTGCATATGCTGTTGCAGGATTAGGAGATAATTTCCGCCGAGCTGTGGAAAAGGGAATACCTCATAAAATTGAAGTGGAAGATTACTCCAATTACACTATTGGCCTTCGCTTTTTGGCGGGGGCAATCAATATACCGTATATACCTTCAAAATCGCTTCTAGGATCCGACTTGCCTAAGTATAACAAGAATATCAAGATTGATAAGGATCCTTATTCCGGCGAGCCCATTTCCCTGCTGCCGGCGGCACATCCTGACGTAGCTATTGTCCATGTGTCCAGGGCGGATATGAGAGGGAATGGACAAATGTTTGGTTTTTCCTCTAACGCGGAAAACATGGCCAGGGCGGCTAAACATACAATATTGACCTGTGAAGAAATTGTCTCGACTGATGAAATCAGAAAATTCGGAAATTTAACGATTGTTCCGGAATATTGCGTGGATGCTGTGGTTGAATTGCCTTACGCTTGTCATCCATGGAATATGCCTTTTGCCTATGCTTATGATATTCCTTTTCATTCTAAACAATTAGCCCAGTTTAAAACAAGAGAAGGTTTTGAGCAATGGATAAATGAATGGTGTTTTAGTTTGAAGGATCATGAGGCGTATCTGGAAAAGGTGGGTTATAAAAGACTTAATGATCTTGCCAGAATAGAACGTAAATTCTGCAAACTAAACTATTAAAAAGGAGTATTGAAATGGAAAATACAAAATACGCGGAAGATTATAGTTTATCCGAGTTTCTCGTTACTGCTTCCGCTCGGGAACTTAATGATAATGAAACAATTTTCGCAGGTGTCGGAATTCCTACTCTCGGAGCATTACTGGCAAAGTTAACTCATGCAAAAAATGCGATCATTGCAACAGAATGCGGCGGTATTGGTCCGCAGCCAAAGAGAATCATGCTGGGAATCGGAGACAACCCCGGTGTAGAAGATTGCCTTATAGCCACATCACTGTGGCGGCTCTTCAGTGACCAGCAAAGAGGATATTTTGATGTAGGTATGCTGGGGGGAGCACAAGTGGACAAATACGGCAACCTGAACAGTACCACCATATTCGGCGACGGCGACTATTATACTCCCGCCACCCGTCTGCCGGGGAGCGGCGGCGCAAACGATATTGCCAGCAGCGCTAAAAGAACGCTTATTATGATACCACTCCAGAAAAGAAGATTTTTAGAAAGAGTGGACTATGTCAGTTCACCCGGTTACCTGGAAGGTTATGATTCCAGAGAGAAGGTAGGATTATCAAGAGGCGGGCCATCTTCAATTATTACAAACAAATGCATATTCCGTTTTGATCCCGTATCAAAAGAAGCGTATCTGGACAGCGTACATCCCGGTGTGACTGTTGAAGAAGTATGCAATGAGGTATCGTGGGATTTAAAAGTATCCCCTGATGTCAAGATTACCGAGCCGCCGACGGTTGAACAATTAACATTGATACGTATGCTGGATCCCAATCAATTATATACCGGCGACGGTCTTAAGAATATAACGTTTGAAAAATATATTGACATGTTGGAGAATTCTTTACTAAGCTTCTAAGGGAGCTATGATAATCTGAAAAACAAATTAATATTTAAAGGAACGAATTTATTTTTTTATGGACATCCGGGAACAATTTGCGGAACTTGACCTCTGGCCCAGTTCCGCCCTTGACAAGAAAAAGGAGATCATCACTGTTTTGCCCTGCAGTGAGACTGATTTTGAAGCACTTGCTTGTATGTACGATACTTATGAGCCGAAGGCTGCCATCCAGGGGCTTCCACCGGTCGACAAGAATACTCGTATCGAATGGGTTCGTAGCTGCCTCCACACTGCATTAAACCTGAAGGCTGAGTTGGGGGGTAAGATAATAGCTCATGGCATGCTCTTTCCCATGCCCGATCCGGCCCTGGTCGAGTTCAACCTTTTTGTACACAATCAGGCTCAGAACTGCGGCATCGGCAGCATTGTCTCATTCCTGCTTTTTGCCGCGGCAAAACGCCTCAAATGTAAAAAGGTCTGGGCATTCGAAAGTCGCAATAACACCCGTGCACTTCGTATATATTATAATATCGGTTTTCGCGAGGTCCATCGCGAGGGTTATGAAGTGGAGCTGGAGCTCGGCCTGGACAATATTTCCGCAACACCGGAACTGTCCGAGATTATCACGCCTTTTGGTCCCTCAACGGGACATGTCCAGGTGCCCGACTACCTAAACAGTCAAAGTGTTCAGCCTGGAACATGCTCTGTCATCATATACTCGCCCCGGTTTGAGGAATTCACCATCAGTGAAGAACACCCTTTCGTTACCAATCGTTCCCGACTATTCCTCAATATGTGCAAGCGTCATGACGTGCTTCACCTGCCCGGCACACAAATTATGGAACCAGTGCCTATTGATGAAAACTCCGTGCTTGCATTCCACGACAGCCAATACTATCACTATCTGGTCATGGCCTCTCAAGGGGTATTTAATCCCCGCATGCTCTCTTACAGCATTGGCAGCGACGACAATCCCGTTGCCCGCGGTGTGCTCGAATACTTCCTGCTTGCCATTGGTGCATCCGTCATGGGTGCCGATCTCCTGATTTCACAGTCGAACGTGGACCTCGTCTTCAGTCCTACCGGCGGCTTCCATCATGGCGGTCCCGACTATGCCTCCGGTTTCTGTTATCTTAATGATGTCGTCATAGCCATTAAATATCTTCTTCAACAGAACAATCGTATCCTTTACTTCGACATAGATGCCCATCATGGAGATGGTGTCCAGTTTGCTTTCTATGATGAGCCCCGCGTTCTCAACATTTCTCTTCATGAATCCGCCCGCACGCTGTTTCCGTGGAACTCCGGCTTTGAAAACGAACTTGGCGAAGGCCCCGGTTACGGTTACAACATCAATGTACCCCTTGCGCCGGGCACCGAGGACGAAATCTACCGCGAAGTTTTTCAACGCATTGTCGAGCCTCTTGCTCAAGCATACAAGCCCGACATCTGTATCCTTGCCGCCGGTGTCGATGCAATGTACACAGATTCGATGTCTCATCTTTCGTTGACCAACAATATCTACGTCGAAGTTATCCAGGGTATAAAGAAGTTGGTGCCGAAGATGTTAATGCTTGGCGCAGGCGGTTACAATCCACGCAACATTGCCCGCAATTGGACTCTTGCCTGGTCGGTGCTTCACGATGCCGAACCTGAAGGCGACTATTTTGGTCAGATGGGGGGGCGCGCCGCTGCGGCCATTGAAGGCGCATCACTTCGGGACTCTTATCCCTTCGTTTCTACCACCAGGATTGCCGAAGCCCGTGCCGAAGCTCATCGCGTCATGGCTTATCTCGAAAAAAATGTTTTCCCCATCCATGGTCTCACTAAGCAAAATCAGAGATCCGCATAGATAAACATTGTCAAGAAGGCTTTTAAAATTTTTTTACCGGGAATTTCTTTCGGCCAAATGAGATGCCGAGCTTTTTCATACGATGTCTGAGTGTGTTGGGATTAATATATCTAATAGTTTAGATAAATAAACTTTCCTATATATGGTTTTTTAAAATATTCATGGCACATTAAAAAAGGGGTTTTTTGCATAAATCTTTTTATGGGTGGATGAGGTGAAAGTAAAAAAACTCCTTCTGGATAAAGCTGCATTGGTAAGTTGAAATTCTAATTCTAATCATCGTTGGTCTATTCCCGCTACTCTACGCCGGGTGGAATCAGTCTGATCATTTTCACTACACTAGGAAGCGATACTGCCTTGCTCATTCTCGAATGGTTTAAACCACAGTGACATCTCAATTATACTGTAATGATTAAAAAACGGAGAAAAGAAAAGTATGGCTATATATTAGCATGACAATGTCGTAGTTAAGTATGATTTTGGCAAACCAATTTGAACTATGCCGACCCAATTGGAAAGGAAGAAGAATATGGCAACTACAGAAGAATTAAAAGTATTTGAAGAAGCTAAAAAGAAGTATTTCAAGGTTAATCATAACCC
>JBDKUX010000059.1:0-22778 GCA_039679455.1 Smithella sp.
CGATGATGACCCTTCCGGAAAAATGCTTGAAAGAATTTATCTTATTGAAAATGCCGCCAAAGCAATTGACCAGCTTTACAATTTATTTCTGAAAATCCGTTTTTCACCCCAGTGGGATGAAAAAGAAGTGAAGTTGCTGGCGAAGTGGCTTCACTAATTTAAAATGTATTTTGTTCTCCGGCCTATTTATCAGCTTCCCGCAATTTATTATTCCGAACTTGATGTATTCGTAAGTTTATTATACTTTTTGTTTAAAGGAGATCACCCCTATGGATCAGAAGCAAATGGCCAAACAAATGATAGCATTCAACAAAACAGCGTTCGACAACAGTTTCAGCGCCATGACGGTTTTACAGGACCAAACCGAAAAGCTTATTTTTCGTTTTCTGGAGAAGGCCCCGTGGTTACCCAAAGAAGGGAAAAAAGCAATCAACGAATGGCTCGGTGCCTGTAAAAAGGCCCGAGAAGACTTTAAAGCAAACACGGATAAAAGCTATAAAAAAGTAACAGACTATTTTACCAAAACAGAAAAAGAAGAAGCGCGGAAAGCTGAAAAGAAATAATAATCAATCTTAAATTCTTTTAAGGAGGTTGTGATGGATCCGAAACAAATAGCTAAACAGATGATCTCTTTCAATAAAGCTGCTTTCGACAATAATTTTAATGCCATGAACGCGTTATATGAGCAGACGGAAAGGTTAATCAACAAATTCTGGGAAAAGTCACCTATATTCCCCGAAGAAGGCAAAAAAGCCATCTCGGATTGGATGAATGCGTACAAGAAAGGTTGCCATGATTTTCAAAATACATTGGATGATAATTTTAAAAAAGTGGAAGAATTTTTTACAGAAAAGAAGTAATAAAAACAAAACACCATTAAGCCATACTGATTACTGCCTTCCCTCAATTCATTGACAACACACACTTGCCACAAAAAAATCGAGCAACCCTCAGGAGGGTTGCTCGATTAATGTCCTGCAAAAATGTTATAAAGCAATTATTTTGCCGGTGCGGCCGGTGCAGCAGTTGCAGCAGCTTCCGGTGCTGCGGGGGCTGCGGTTGCAGCGGGAGCAGCAGTTGCAGCAGGTGCCGGTGTAGCAGCGGGAGCTTCAACTTTCGGAGTCTCTGCTGGTTTTGGTTCTTCTGCTTTTTTGCAGCCTACGACTGCAAGAGACAGAGAAGCAAAGAAAAGCACGCTAACAAAAATGGCAAATATTTTTTTCATTAAAGCATATCCTCCTTTCACAGATTTTCCTAATTTTTGGGTAACTCATTCCCCCAACTTTTGATCGGGTACATTACGCTTTTTTTTTACCTTGTCAAGATATATTTAACAATATATAATTAACACAATACATAAAATAATTGTAACGAATAAGGATACGAAATGATCCTGGGCATTGATGTTGGCGGCACTCACACGGACTCGGTTTTAGTAGAAAATTATCAGGTTAAAAAGAAAGTAAAAGTAAATACTGACAAAACAAACATTATGTCTTCGCTTTTAGCGGCGGCACAAGAAACAGTATCAGGAGAAAAAATTAGTAAAATAAGAAGGATAGTACTTAGCACCACCATTTCTACCAATGCCATCGTCCAGGGAAAAACTGATCGGGTCGGAATGGTTTTACAAAACGGTCCCGGATTATCGCCGCAGTTAATAAGTCATGGCAAAGATTCCTTCTTCGTTAATGGTTATATCAATCACCGCGGCATATCCATTCAACCGGTAGATGAAAAAGAAATAAAAAATATCGGGAATTATTTCCGTCAGGAAAACATCAATCAAATTGGTATTGCGGGAAAGTTTTCAACCCGTAATCCACTGCAGGAAATAGAAACTGCGGAAATCCTTAAAGATGAACAGCGAAATTTCTCGTTAGGCCATCGTTTATCCGGACAGCTTAACTTTCCCCGGCGCGTTGCAACCACGTATCTCAATGCTGCCGTCTATAATATCTATAAGAATTTTATCCAGGAAGCACATCGATTTTTACGTGAAATTAATATAGACGTACCGGTTTATATCCTGAAAGCGGATGGCGGCACAATTTTGATTGATCAGTCTCTTTTATTTCCCGCCCTGACCATTCATTCCGGTCCGGCGGCCAGCATCATGGGGGTATTGGCTACAGCCGGCATGAAGGAAGATGCAGTTGCTCTGGATATCGGCGGAACGACGACCGACATTTCCGTTTTCGCAGACGGAATCCCTCTGTTGGAAGCAACCGGAGTAACAATCGGCCGGCAAAAGACATTGATTCGAGGACTGTATACAAAGTCTATCGGCATTGGCGGCGACAGCGCCGTACGCATCAAAAACAGGGAAATTTTCGTCGGTCCCGACAGGGAAGGCCCGGCCGCGGCGCTGGACGGACCAATCCCTACTCCCACAGATGCCATGATTGTGCTAGGTCTGGCTTCACTCGGTAATAAGCAAAAAGCCATAGATGCCATCAATGATTTAGCAACTCAATTGAACATGGATACCGTTTCCATGGCCCAAAGCATCATGAATAAAACAACATCTATAATTGCCGGCAATGTGCGTCAGATAATCGAGGAAGTCAATAACAAGCCGGTTTATACAATTCATGAACTCTTAGAAGGCAAAGTAATTAAACCGCAAACCGTTTATGTTGTTGGCGGTCCGGCCGCCGCGATAGCTCCCGGAATAGCTGATTTGCTCGGTTATCCTTATAAAATTCCCGATCATTCGGAAGCAGCCAACGCCTTGGGAGCGGCACTTTCCAGAACAACGGCGGAAATAACGATACTGGCCGATACGGAAAAGAAAGAATTGATCATCAGCGAAGAAGGAATAGTAAAAAAAATACCACACAATTTTTCAGCTCAACAGGCTATCGAAGTAGGCCGTGAAGCTCTCACCGCAAGAGCAATTAAAATGGGTACGGATTTGAATGATCTGGAAATGGAAGTGACCGAAATACAGGAATTCAATATGATCAGAGATTTTTACACAACCGGAAAAAATATTCGCACAAAGATTCAAATTAAGCCCGGATTAATTTCATCTCCTGCAGCAAGGAATCAGTAAAATGACGCAAAAAACAAAAAAGACCGGGCTGATATTTTTCCCGGCATTTGACTGGGCGATTTCCGCAACCCATCCCGAAAGAGAAGAAAGGCTTCTCTATACACAGGATCAGGTTTTTGAAGAAGGCCTGCTGGACTTGGAAAATATCGTGGAATTTAAACCCGGCCTGGCTACTTATGAAGATATCAACCGCTGCCACATCTGCGTTCCCGATCCGCAGAGTTTAACAACAAATTCCCATCTTATCTCTGCCGGCGGCGCTATAACAGCCGCCCAAAAAGTCCTGCAGGGCGAGGTAGACAATGCCTTTGCCCTTGTCCGGCCGCCGGGCCATCATGCCATGCTGGTAGCCCATGGAGCGCGAGGTTTCTGCAACATTAACATTGAAGCCGTCATGGTCGAATATATCCGTAAAAATTTCGGCATAAAAAAAATTGCCATTGTCGATACGGATTGTCATCATGGCGACGGCACGCAGGATATTTATTGGCACGACCCGGATATCCTCTGCATTTCCCTTCACCAGGACGGTCGCACCCTCTATCCGGGAACAGGTTTTATCGAGGATTTCGGCGGCCCTAACGCTTTAGGAGCAACTATTAACATTCCCCTGCCGCCGAAAACATCCGATGAAGGTTTCCTGTATGTTCTGGATCACGTCATTCTGCCTGTTCTGAATGACTTTCAGCCGGAAATAATCATCAATTCCGCCGGGCAGGACAATCACTACAGCGATCCCATTACCAACATGTGTTTCAGCGCCCAGGGCTATGCCCTCTTAAACGAAAAGCTGTCCCCGCATATAGCAGTACTGGAAGGCGGTTATTCCATTGAAAGAGCACTGCCTTACGTAAACGTCGGGATAATCCTGGCCATGGCCGGTCTTGATTACAGTTATGTTAAAGAACCCGATTATGACCCTGATAAAATTCGCCAGTCTCCGGAAATCTCTAAAACCATTAAAAAAGAAGCCGAGAAAATTCTCGATATGTGGGAAAACAGAAAAAAAATGAAGAAGCAGGTAGCCGGATCAGCCAAATTCATGCAGCGTAAAAAAAACATATATTACGATACCGACGGAATTTCCGAAAGACAAATCGAAACAGTTCAGATTTGCGATGACTGCGGCGGCCTGGTTCTGATTGAATCTGCCGCGGACACCGGAAGAAAAATCCTTGCCGTTATACTCCCCCATCGTTGCTGCCCCGAATGCCGTAAAAATGGAGAAGCAATGTTTGAGCGTTTTGACGAAGGACAATACAATAATATTTATTTCCAGGATCGCGAAAAAGATATTTTTATCGCCAAATAATTAATTATACAATATAATTCAAGGAATACTGATCAACAAAATATGCCATTAAAAAACAAAAATAGATCGGCTGATAAAGAAGAGGAATATTCGCAAAAGAAAAATTCATCTCAAATTATGATTATTGATGATTCTCCGGATATCCTGCAGGTGCTGACAGATATTCTTGATTATCAGGGATATCGTGTAAGCCCTTTCTCCAGCGGGGAAAAAGCATTAAAATCCATCGAACAGGGAATACCGGATCTGATTCTGCTGGACATTGAAATGCCATCGATGGACGGCTATGAAGTTTGCGCCCGTCTTAAATCCAACGAAAAAACCAGTAAGATTCCTGTAATGTTTATCAGCGGCCGCGATGATACCACTGATAAAATCAAGGGATTTAATGCAGGAGGCGTCGATTATATAACCAAGCCCTTCCAGTTGGCTGAAGTGATTGCCCGAATTGAGACACACCTCTCATTGTGCCGGCTGCAAAAACAATCGGAAGAACAAAATGTTCACCTGCAGAAAGAAATCAGCGAGCGTAAAAAAGTGGAAAAAGAACTGCTGACGCACAAAGCAAATCTCGAAAAGCTGGTTACCAAACGTACTGCAGAATTGAAAAAAAGTAATGAAGTGTTACAGTCGGAAATTACCGAGCGTAAAAACCTGGAAAACGCCCTGGAAGATGCCAATTTTAAACTTCATGCTCTGGTTTATGAATATGGACTGCGTCACCAGAGGATGTCTCTTTTTAACCAAATGCTGAAAGAACTCCAGACATGTATCATGGTTGAAGAAGCATACCCCATTATTAAGTATTTCACTCAGAAATTATTCCGGGCGACAACCGGAGCCATTTATCTGCTTGACAGTGAAAAAAATATTTTTAAAGCCGCCTTAGCATGGGGCAAAGCACTGTCGCGGGAAAAAACATTTCCCGTCACCGACTGCCAGTCTTTTCTTGAAGAGAAAATACATATATCCGTTCCTTCCCAACCGGAATCTTGCTGTCGGCACCTGCCCCAGATCGAAGAAAGAAGCTCTTTATGTATTCCATTAACAGATCAAGGGAAAACTTTCGGGATTCTGCATTTACACCAAAGAAATTATTCCAAACTTTACCGTTTCCAGTCTTTGTTTGAAGAAACTACCGAAGGAATTGATCTCGATACCAAGCAACTGGCAATTGCGATGGCTGATTTTGTTGCCCTGGCTTTGGTCAACATCCGATTAAGAGAAACACTGAAGCAGGAGGCCACGCGTGACTCTCTAAGCGGTCTTTTTAACCGCCGCTATATGGAGGAATCCATTAAGCGTGAAATAAGCCGGGCCGACCGGTACGGAACTTCTCTGGGCATTATTATGCTTGATCTGGATCATTTCAAACGATTTAATAACGCCTTCGGTCATAAGGCCGGAGATTTAGTGTTGCAGGAAATGGGAAGGTACCTGCAAAACAGTATCAGGAAGGAAGATATTGCCTGCCGGTACGGCGGTGAAGAGTTTGCCCTGATCATGCCGGGAGCATCCCTGGAAGTTACTAAAAAACGTGCGGAAATGCTGCAGCACGACATTCAGAATTTACAGATAAATTACAATGGGAAAAAATTGAACAATATTACTCTTTCTCAGGGAGTAGCCGTATACCCCGACCATGGACAAACGGGAGAAGCCGTCCTTCAGGCGGCTGACTATGCGCTCTACAGAGCAAAACGTTCCGGTCGCAAACAGGTAAAATTGGCCAGAATCATAAAACAGTTACCGAATTAGGAGGTAGTGCTTGATTCGGCAATAGAATCAGAAGAGTTTCTTGGCCGCCTTCTCCATCGCATCCTTCAACTGTGATCCGTCTCCCCATTTTATGAGTGAACGCATGTCGGCCAGAATTTTTACGTAAAGATCGATCATCTTCTCCGTTGAGGGATTGTGTGTGATGATGTCGGTATAAAGCCCCGGATTTTCTGTAAATACTTTTTTTATTATTTCGATTTTCTTGTGAAAAATCGGCGTGGAGAATTTATTTATTTCCAGAAAATCGATCCCCGTTTCCGCCAGCACCAAACCCAGAGTAATCGTATTAAGATGGTTGAGCACTTGAACAATCGCCATCTTTTCATCATGCTCTTCCGGAGTTATTTCCGTTACGATCAAACCGTTTTTATTCATAATAGCTTTTAGCCAGATCGGCCATTTTTTACCCCGGGCCGGGCAGAGCACGATATTTTGACCTCTGACATCTTCCAGCAGCGGTCCAAACAGCGGGTGGCAGCCGACGACATCGGCCTGCGAATGAGCCAGCATTAATTCCACCGGCTCTTTTTTGAGCGATGTTAAATCCATCAAAAGTTTATCGGGGCTCATGAGCGGACCGACTTTTTTAATCATCTCGGCCGTCGCGGAAATGGGAACCGATATGACAATGACATTGCAAAGGTCAACCAGGTCATTAATGCTCATGGGTGATTTTCTTCCCCAGATATGGACGGTGCAGCCTTCTTTCTGCAGCAAATCGGCAAACCAGCGCCCCATGCCGCCGGTGCCGCCTATAATGCCGATAACAGCTTCTTTCATATTCCTGCCGCCCTCTGTCTGAGCCAAAAATCGGCCAGCACAATGCTGACCATTGCTTCACAAACCGGAACAATCCTCGGCAGTACACATATATCATGCCTGCCCTGAATACTAATTTTTTTTACCTTTCCGTTGTCATCCAGTGTTTGCTGTTCTTTCGCAATGGATGGTATCGGTTTGCAGTATACCCGCAGTATTATTTCCTCGCCATTGGTTATACCGGCAAGAATGCCGCCCGCATGGTTACTTAGAAATCCTTTTTTGCCCATTTGATCATTAACTTCGGAACCGCGCAGGCCTGCCACTGCAAAACCGTCGCCGATCTCCACCGCCTTGACCGAACCGATGCTCATCAGAGCGGCGGCCAGAACGGCATCCATCTTCTCAAAGACAGGCTCTCCCAGTCCGGCCGGACAACCATGCACAACGACTTCCACAACGCCGCCTAAAGTATCTCCTTCCGCGCGCACAGCCGCCAGTTTTTTTTCCATAGTTTCCGCGGCTTCATCATCGGGACAAAAAAGAATATTGCTGCGTACTTTACGGCGTAAAGTCCTGCCTTTGGGCATTTTGTCGTAATTTACTTCGATTCCACCGATAGCCCTTGTGTAAGCCAGCACTTCCATTCCGGCGGAACAAATCAGCTTTTCGGCTACGGCGCCGGCGGCGACCCGTGCCGCGGTTTCCCGGCCGGATGAGCGCCCGCCTCCGCGCCAGTCTCGAATACCATATTTTTGCAGGTAAGTAAAATCACCATGGCCGGGACGAAAAATATTTTTTAATTCATCGTATGCAGAAGATCGCGCATCGGAATTCCTAATGAGAAGGGAAATGGGGGTACCGGTTGTTTTGCCTTCAAAAACTCCCGACAGAATCTCGACGCGATCTCCTTCGCCCCTTGTTGTTGAAGCAATATTTTTCCCCGGCCTTCTCCGGTCCAGCGCCTCCTGAATATCGTTTTCCTCAATCACCAGACCGGCGGGGCATCCGTCAATGGTCGCTCCCAAAGCCAGACCATGCGACTCTCCCCAGGTTGTCACGCGAAAAATACTGCCTGTTGTATTGCCGGCCATAATTTATTACTCTCCTGCTGCCGGGACACCTGATTCCGGCAAATGTGCGCAAATCTCATCCACTACCTGCTCAGCGCTTTTACCCGCCGTATCCAGAATATAATCAGCAGCCTTTTGATATAAAGGAATCCGCTGTTCCAACACCATGGCGGTTTCGCAGGCAAGATTACCATTCGTAAATTGCGGACGCAAGTTCTCAGTTTTTGCATCTTCCTGCAATCGCTCAATGATATCGGCAATCGGCGCATTCAACCAGACGACAATACCAATCTTTTTGAGCAATTCAACATTTTCTTCGTCCAGAACCACTCCGCCGCCGGTGGCGATCACAAACCCGCTTTTTTTGGCAAGATTTTGAACAACCTCTTTTTCTCTGGCCCGAAAATAGTCCCAGCCCCGACTCGCCACAATTTCCTTTATAGGCATGCCGAGGCTTTCTTCTATCAGCAAATCGGTGTCCAGAAAAGTAATTTTCAATTTCCCGGCCAGCAGTTTTCCCACGGTCGATTTTCCGCAGGTCCGGTAACCGATCAGGACGACATTCATACCTTCTTCAATTCCTCCCAAAACGTCGGGAAAGATTTATCCACACACTTCTTGTCCATGACTTCGATGCCGGGGGCAGCGAGTCCCGCAACAGCAAAACTCATGGCAATACGATGGTCGTTGTAAGTTTCGATTTGCGCCGGTCGTGGATTACCTCCCTGGATGATTAGACCGTCCGCGGTTTCAGAAACGACGATGCCTAAACGGCTCAATTCGGCAGCTAATGCACCCAGGCGATTACTTTCCTTTAGACGCAGGTGAGCAACATTGGTAATAACTGTCCGTCCCCTGCGAAAAGCCGCCAGCACCGCTAGAGTCGGCACCATATCCGGCATATCATTCAAATCAAAGGTAAAGTCGCCCTCCTGCAAACCATCGCAGGCCACCTCTATCCAGTTGTCTCCGGAATTAACCCTGCAGCCCATTTTTTCCATGATTTTCAACAATCGCATATCGCCCTGTCGGCTCCCACTTCCAATGCCATGAACTCGGACCGGTTTTTTCAAAATGGCGGCAGCCACAAAGAAATAAGAAGCACTGGAGGCGTCGCCTTCAACAAAATAGTCGCGGCCCTTATAGATTTTTCCGGCCTCGACTGAATATTCATGACGGCCTGTTTCGTTCACTTTTGCGCCAAAATCACGCATTACCGAAATGGTCAAATCGATGTAAGGTGCGGAAACAATTTCCCCCTCCAAAGAAAGATCGATGCCGTTCCTGGTATAGGGGCCGCAAAGCAGCAGTGCGGAAACATACTGAGAACTTTCTATGTCTTTCAGAATGATTTTACCACCCGTCAACCCCGCGGCATTTACAGTCACCGGCGGGCAATTATTCCGGCAGGAGATATCCACGTTCATACTCTGCAATGCATCAACCAGTGCACCTACCGGACGTTCACAAAGCCTCTTTTCCCCGGTTAAAACATATTTGCCGCTGCCCAGTGTTACCAGCGCAGTCAGAATGCGTAATGCCGTCCCGTTATTTCCCAGAAATATTTCCTTCCCGCTGTGAAGAAGTTTGCCTGCAGTTCCGGAAATAAAAAAACCGCCATCGGCGGCAACGATCTGCGCACCCAATGTCCGCAATCCATCCATAAGATGGAGCGTATCCTCCGCAACAAGGGCATTACCGATAAAAGAGTTGTCGCGAGCCAGTGCGGCCGCCACCAGCGCCCGCTGGGTAAGGCTTTTGGAACCGGGGATATTGATCATCCCGGAGTCCAATTTTATATTGGATTCTTTATTCACCTTGAGTCAACCTTTCCTTTACAACTTTTTTCATCAATGCCCGATCGGGCTCTTTGCCTGTCCAAAGTTTAATTTGTTCGGCGCCCTGATGCACAAACATATCCAATCCGGTCAGAATACGGCACCCCCGAAGACCGGCTTCTTTCAGCAGCCTTGTTTCCAGAGGATTATAAATAACGTCCATAACGTATTTGAATCCGGTAAGCAAGCTGGAATCGACAGGTGATTGATCAATGTGGGGATACATACCAACCGGTGTCGTGTTGATCAGACAATCAGCTTCTATTTTATCTATTTCACCCAATGAATAAAACGGGCAGTTGAACTCTAAAGCCAGCCTTTCACCTTTTTCAGCCGTGCGGTTAACAATAACGGGAAATCCGCCCTCCTTGATTATTCCGTAAGCCGCGGCCCGGGCCGTGCCGCCGGCGCCGATTATCGCAAACTTTTTGCCTTTAACCGTCATGGCTTCCCGGAGCGTGACAATTATCCCCAGCCAGTCCGTATTAGCGCCTGTAAGGCGGCCATTATTGTTGATAATCGTATTTACAGCCCCGATTTTCAATGCATCTTCGGAAATATTATCCAGATACTCCATAACATCTGTTTTAAATGGTATGGTCACACTCGCCCCGCGGATATCCATCCCTCTTAATCCCTGGATGGCCGCGGCCAGATCATAGACACAAAAGGCGTCATAGCGCCCTTCCTGACCCAGCGCATTGAGCGCCGCGTTATGCATCAACGGAGAAAGGCTGTGCCCTACCGGATTACCCAACAAAATATAGTTTTTCAACTGCCTGTCCTGACCCATAGATAATGCCGGCATTTGCTGCTGCTCATCGCCCTTTAATAGTTTATTAATCTGTTTCATCTCCACTGCGGTAAGCTGGCCCGGTGCCGACTGCATCTGACTTCCCAGGGCGGCGAAAGTCAGATAATTTCCCAAATAAGGTGCCATAACCCGGCTGATGCGTCCTACCTCTCCCATGCAGAGGGCAATGATTTCCTGTTTATGTTTTCGGGCATAAGGTATCAGGCTCAACATCCGCAGATTGTCTTCCGGTTTTTTGGCGAAAGTTACTATTTTCACAATACCGGGTTCATACTTCCGGCATTGATGAAACAACTCCCTAAGCCGGACCAATGCGGGAGTCCTTTTAAAGTCATGACAGGAAATTATTAATTTTGTAGCACCGTCCCCTTTTTTACAATATGATTTTAGCTCCTCAATTGCATCCGCCCCTTCAGACAGTTCTATATCAATGAAATCTGCGCCCAGGTCAACGGCCTGCTTGAGGATCGCCATTTTTTTATTTTTTTGATTTTCGGTTTCGCCCTCAATACGACCTGTCTCCGTCACCTGAGCCGCTTCCTCTTTTTTTCTGCAGGTAACAATAATCTCGACATTTCTGGAACTGTGGCGGGCGGCGGCAATCAATTCGGGAAGCGATCCGTCGGCAATCAGATCCATTCTGATTTCAATCGCCCCGGCAATCAGGCAGCTTTGTTTAGTATCGTGCAATGCCTCTTTATTGGACCTTGCCGTAATGGGTATGCAGATCATAATCCCCCTTCCGCTCGCGGATAAGAACCAAGAATTTTCAAGAAAGTTGTTTTCTCTTTCAGCTCTATAAGACAGCTTTTAATATCGTTGTCGTTTATATGGCCGATCAAATCCACAAAAAACAGATATTCCCATAATCTTTCCTTTACAGGATGGGATTCTATTTTAGCCAGATTAATTTTGCGTTCAGCAAATGATTCCAAAGCTCGATGCAGCGCACCTGGCAAATCAGGTGTGGCAAAGATCAGGGAAGTTTTGTCCTTGCCGGTAGCATCGCTTTCTCCGTTGCCCAGAACAAGGAAACGCGTTGTGTTGGAAGTATTGTCTTCGATGCCCTCCGCCAGTATGTTGAGCCTGTTTGCCGTCGCGGCGAGGGTACTGCCGATCGCCGCCTGAGATTTTTTCCCTTTGACCATCTGGGCAGCAGCAGCCGTGCTTTCCGTCTCGTGAAGCACACAGTTGGGCAGGTTGGCTTTGATCCAGAATTGGCATTGAGCCAGAGCCTGGGGGTGTGAATATATTTTTTTAATGCTCTTTATGTCTTTGGCCGAAGAAATCAGGCATTGGTTGATCCTGAGATATATTTCCGCCCTGATTTTCAGTGAAGTCAAGATAAGCCGGTCCAGTGTTATGTTGACTGAACCTTCCAGAGAATTTTCCACAGGAACCACGCCCCAGTCCACGGAGCCTCTTTCCACTTCATCAAAAACACGGGCAATCCCCGCCTGAGGGAAAAAACGGCTGGAATCGCCAAAATGCAATCGCGCCGCCAGATGAGAAAATGACGTTTCCGGCCCCAGAAAAGCAACTGTTGTCGGCTTCTGCAAATCGCGGGATGCCGAGATTATTTCCCGGAAGATTGACCGGATAGCCTGCTGCGGCAGCGGACCGCAATTAAGCTCATGTAAGTAATTATAAACCCTCGCTTCCTGAGAAGGGTCATATACATCTATTCCTCCGTGTCCTTTAACTTTTCCAATCTGAACAGATACTTCAGAGCGTTCATTTAAAAGACGGATAATTTCCCGGTCTTTCTCTTTCATACTTTTGCGTAATATTTCCAGCCGGGATTTCATAATTTCATTCCTTCAATTACAGGGACAATAATTTTGTCATCAATACCGCCGTTGACAAACGGCATACCTATTTTCTTTAACAAAACGAAATGGATAACGTCACCTTCTTTTTTCTTATCCATTTTTAACCTGGAGACAATCCCTTCCTTTGCCATATCCTGCGGTATCCGACAGGGTAATCCCGCCTCCCGGATAATTCTTTCAATGCGCTCCCGCGAGGCCGATTCCAGATAACCTAAGTTTTCGGAAATTCGCGCAGCGGCAATCATCCCTAAAGCAACGGCTTCGCCATGCGAGATAGTAAAATTGGATTGAGCTTCGAGAGCGTGCCCCAGCGTGTGACCGTAGTTGAGGATGCGTCTCAAGCCCTGCTCTTTTTCGTCAATTTCAACAATCGATTTTTTAATGCGGCAACAGTTTTCGATAATCTTTAGCAACAATACCGGATCTTTTCTTTTCACCGCGACCATATTCTCTTCCAGCAGGCGAAACATTTTTTCATCGTCGATAATGCCGTACTTGATCACTTCCGCCATCCCGTTATTAAATTCTTTTTCCGGCAGGGTGTTAAGATAACTCAAATCGGCAAAGACAGCCTGGGGCTGATAAAAAGTTCCCAGCAGATTTTTTCCGTAAGGAAGGTCTATCGCCGTTTTCCCGCCGATACTGCTGTCCACCTGGGCCAGCAGGGTAGTGGGAACTTGAATATAAGGAATGGAGCGCATAAACACGGATGAGATGAAGCCTACCATATCACCTGTAACACCACCTCCAAAGGCAATCAGCATTGAATTCCTGTCTGCACCCAACTTAAGCAACTGCGCCACAATATCCAGAGCAGTGTTGATATTTTTCGAAGCCTCACCGGCAGGAAACTCGATTAAATCAACGTTCAGGCCGACATCTTTCAAACCGGCAAGGAGCTTTTGACCATGCAGAGGACTGACATTGTTGTCGGTAACGATGATATGCCGGCCGGCTTTATGGTTTTTGGAAATGAGCAGCGCCATGCGGTCGCCAATTGAATTACCGATGCAGATTTCATAAGATGACGATAACTTTTTATCGAGATTGACTTTCATTGAGCGCATATATTTACCCCTTTAATTTTAATGCCTCACGACCGAAGCAACAGTTCTCAATTCATCCATCAGTTGATAGAACTTTTCCGGTTTTAAGGACTGCATTCCGTCGGAGACAGCCTCCTCCGGCCGCGGATGCACCTCTACAATCAAACCGTCCGCACCCACGGCGACGGCGGCGCGGCTTAAAGGAATAACCAGTTTCCAGTGACCGGCGGCATGGCTGGGATCGACGATAACCGGCAAATGGGTCAATCCTTTCAATACGGGAACAGCGCTTAGATCCAATGTATTTCTGGTTGCTGTTTCGAATGTGCGTATGCCGCGTTCACAGAGAATTACGTTGGGATTGCCCGAAGAGAGTATGTATTCCGCCGACATCAGCAATTCTTCGATCGTCGTCATCATTCCCCTTTTTAAAAGCACCGGTTTTCTTGAATGGCCGACCTTTTTGAGCAGCGCAAAATTTTGCACGTTGCGTGCGCCTATCTGCAGCATATCGGCGTATGATTCCACCAAGTCAACATCGGCGGGGTTAACTACTTCCGTAACCACCGGCATGCTTGTGGAGAGGCGAACCTTTTCCAGCAATTTTAAGCCTTCCTCTTCCATTCCCTGGAAGCTGTACGGCGAAGTGCGCGGTTTGTAGGCGCCTCCTCTTAAAATCTGGGCGCCGCCCTTCTTCACTACGTAGGCGCTTTCCAATAACTGCTCCTCACTTTCAATGGAACAGGGCCCGGCCATCACTACGAACTCCGGCCCCCCGATGGTAATCCCGCCCACGTTGACAATACTGTCGCCCTCGTGTGATTCCCGGCTCGCCAACTTGTAAGGTTTTAAAATAGGCATTGTTTTTTCCACCCCCGGCAGAGATTCTGCGTATTTAAGTATTGATTTATCGCGGTTGTCTCCTATCGCGCCGATTATGGTTCTTTCCACTCCTCTTGACGGATGTGCTTTATAACCGACTGATTCAATCCAGCCAATTACCTCATCAATTTGTTTTTCCGTTGCCTGATCTTTCATAACGATAATCATGTTTCCCCCTTGAAAACTAAAAAAGGCCATGGCTTTTGCCGCCATGGCCCTAAAAAAGAAAAAGCCATGGTAGCTCGTTTCCGATCTGCCCATGGCTGTTTTGGTGTTTAATTTACCTCAACAGGTCCTCCTCATCAACGGGCAGACCGATGCAAAAGTAGGTATAAAACCAAAAGCCATAAAAACCGTTATTTGCATTTAATTTTCTGTCCATGATGAAAACCTTTACCTGTAGTTAAGTTAGCTTATAGATAAGCTTCAAAATATTGTCAAGAAATAAATTCATTTTTCTGAATATTGATACCTCGCATCGTGCAGATAATCCTGCAGAGCCAACTGCCAGGGCTGCATTGTTTTCCCCGTCGCTACAATAAATTTCTGCATGCTCAGAACGCTGTAGAGAGGACGCTGAGCAGGACGCATCAGTTGATCGGTTTTTATGGGCAATACCTGCACATTCGAGATTCCTCCTTCCTGCAATATCTTGCGGGCAAATTGAAACCAGCTGCAGCTGCCCCTGTTGGTTACATGGAATACCCCTTTAATGTTAAGTTCAAGCAATAAATCAACTGCAACGGCCAGGTCCCGGGTATAAGTGGGAGATCCGATTTGATCATCGACAACTTCCAGTTTATCCGTTGTGGCGGCCTTATCTAAAATTGTTCTTACAAAATTCTTACCATTTTTTCCATACAGCCACGCTGTGCGGATCAGAATGTAATTGTCCGAAAGCCCGCGCAGATAGTTTTCTCCCGCCAGTTTGGATGTGCCGTAAACATTGAGCGGATTACAGGAATGATCTTCTTTGTAGGGCTCACTGCTGCTCCCGTCGAAAACATAGTCTGTACTGAAATGTACGATGCGAATATTTTTTTTTCGGCAGGATACGGCTATATTCAGTACGGCTTCGGCATTGACGCCCAAACATTCTCTTTGTGCATTTTCGCAGCCGTCGACATCCGTGTAGCCGGCTGCATTAACGACAATATCCGGTGCGTTTTCATTGACGGCCTTTTCACAGGCCGGCATGGAAGTGATATCTATTTCTTCTCTGTCAAGACCGATAACTTCGTGCTTTCTTCTTAACCGCAAAAGAAGGTCGCTTCCCAACATACCTTTATGACCAAGCAGCAATATTTTCATTCTAGTATTTGACCTCTTTCAGATAAAGTCCGCAGGCGGGAGCCGTAATGCCTGCAATGTTTCTGTTGCGCGAGTCGATTATTTCCTTCATTTCCGAAGGTTCTCGTTTACCCCGGCCAATTTCCACCAGTGTGCCGACAATGTTGCGCACCATGTATCTTAAAAATCCCTGCGCCTCTATCGTTATTTCCAGTAAACCGTCTTCACCCGCAGTGATGTTTACACCCTTGACCGTTCGCGTACGATCTTTAACACTGCTGCCAGTAGCACAAAAGCACGAAAAATCATACCTACCGATCAAATATTCGGCCGCCTGCCTCATCGCCGTCAAATCCAGCGGATGATGGATAAACCAGAAATAGTTGCGGCCCAGGGCAGGGCGCAACCGTTTATTGCATATCTTGTATATATATATTTTACCCCGGGCGTCATACTGTGGATGAAATTCAGCCGGAACCTCTTCCAATTCCTTAACAACAATATCCGGCGGCAGCAATCCGTTAATCCCCCGATACAAAATTTCCGCGGGCAAACGGGTGCTGCTTCTGAAACCGGCCACCTGGTTCAGGGCATGCACTCCGGCGTCAGTCCGGCCGGAGCCGATCACCTTCACCTTTTCACAAGTAAGAAACCCTATCTTTTCTTCCAGAACCTGCTGAATGGAAACACCGTTCTTCTGCCTCTGCCAACCACAGTAAGCAGTGCCTTCATATTCGACAACCATTTTAAAATTGCGCATTTCTTTTCAATTACATTAATTCTTTATCCGGATCATAAAAAAAGGGAAGTACCTGCTTCCCTTTTTTGTTGCTTTAAACATTGCGCATTCAAATGCAGGATCTGAGCATGAAATTACTAACAATTTTCCAATGCTTTTATCGCCGGCAGGACTTTCCCTTCCAGAAGCTCCAGCGACGCACCGCCGCCTGTAGAGATATAAGTGATATTATCACTTTCTCCCGCCTGTTTGACGGCAACATCTGTATCACCGCCGCCGACAATCGTTAATGCATGCGAACTGGCCACGGCGTGAACCATCGCCGACGTACCACGGCTGAAGGCATCGATTTCAAAAACGCCCATCGGCCCGTTCCATACGATAGTTTTTGCATTGGCGATTACTTCCCGAAAAAGAGTTATTGTCGCCGGACCGATATCCAGTCCCATCCACTCGGGATACATTTCCTGCACCGGAATAATTTTTGTTACCGCTTCAGGAGACTTATTTTGTGCAATCACACAATCAAAGGGCAGATATAATTTAACACCCAACTCATGCGCCTGCTGGAGAATCTCTTTGGCTTCCGGTATCAAATGATCTTCAACCAGTGATTTCCCCACTTCAACTCCCTGTGCTTTTAGGAATGTAAAAGCCATTCCTCCGCCGATAACCATTTTATCCACTTTTTTAATCAGGTTGCTCAACGTAGACAGCTTGTCGGAGACCTTAGAACCGCCTATTATAGCGACAAACGGCCGCACCGGTTTTTCCAGTTGTGTCTGGAAGTAATTGATTTCCTTTTTCATCAGGAATCCGGCGCCACAAACCTTTACATATTTGGTGATGCCGACATTGGAGGCATGCCCCCGGTGGGCGTTACCGAAAGCATCGTCAATATAAACATCAGCAAAAGCGGCCAACTTTTGAGCAAACTCATCGTCATTGGCTTCTTCTTCCTTGTGAAAACGAAGATTTTCCAGCATCAGGACATTACCCGGTTTTAATTCCTGCACCAGCTGTTCCACATTGGGTCCGATGCAGTCGTCAGCCAAAACAACCTGCTTATCCAGGAGACGGGATAATCTTTTGGCAACCGGGGCCAGGCTCTTCTCGGGTGATGGTTTGCCTTTCGGCCGACCTAAATGAGATATAATAATGACACTCGCACCCTCATCCAGCGCATAATTCAAGGAGGGAAGAGCTGCACGAATTCTGACGTCATCAGTAATGTTCCGGCTCGCGTCCAGGGGAACGTTAAAATCAAAGCGAAACATTACTCTTTTACCTTTAAGATCAATTTGATTGATGAATTTCACTACTTTCTCCTTGCCAATTTTTGCTAAACAAGTTAATGTCACTTCCGAATATATTTTATTTTGCTCCTAAAATCAAATACTTAGAAGCGATAAGCGGTTAATTTGCACGGGATAATAACTTACCTGCCTTTATTGGTCAAGTTAAAAACTATATACACGGACAACGGAGAATAGATCATGAGCGACAATATCCAGAAAAAAACTACAAGGGAAAAAGCAAGCGATTTTGAAGCAAAAGAGAAAAATTTAAAATTAATGGGTGGTGAAAAACTGATTAACAAGCAGCACGAATCAGGAAAACTGACAGCACGTGAACGCCTGGCGGTTTTATTCGATGAAGGAACTTTTCAAGAGGTGCAACTGTTTGTTCAACATCGATCCAACCTCTTTGGACTGGATAAAAAAGAAATCCCGGCAGACGGCGTAGTCACCGGTTGCGGTAAGGTCAATGGGCGTACTGTTTTTGCGGCAGCCCAGGATTTCACCAGCTCGGGCGGCAGTCTGGGGGAAATGCACGCCAAGAAAATCTGGAAAGTAATGGACATGGCAATAGCGGCCCGGAAGCCTTTCATAGCCCTTAACGATTCCGGCGGAGCGCGCATTCAGGAAGGTGTTCCCTCTCTTGACGGCTACTCGGGAATTTTTTACCGCAATACCCTTGGTTCCGGATATATACCTCAAATCACGGCCATGATGGGACCAACAGCCGGCGGTGCCGTCTATTCACCGGCACTGGCGGACTGGGTCTTCATGGTTAAAGGTTCCAGTTACATGTATATTACCGGTCCTGAGGTAGTTAAAGCCGTTATCGGCGAAGAAGTGTCCCATGATGATCTGGGCGGCGCAATAACCCACGCCACAAAGAGCGGTGTCTGCCATTATGTCGCCGAAAACGATACGGATTGCCTCAATAAAATCAAAACTCTGCTATCCTACCTGCCCGACAGTTGCCACTCTCCCCTGCCCGAAGTAGATTGCACTGACACCGCGGATAGAAGCTGCCCGGAACTCGACGATGTTATTCCCGATAATAGTGCGCGCGCCTACGACATGAAAAAAATTATTAAATCCATTGCCGACAACAACGAGATATTCGAGCTGCATGAATTATGGGCGCAAAACATAGTAATTGCTTTAATTCGCGTTATGGGAAAACCGGTTGGCGTAATTGCCAACAACCCGCGTTTTGCCGCTGGTGTCCTTGATGTCAACGCATCCGATAAAGCTGCCCGTTTTATCCGTTTCTGCGATGCTTTTAATATTCCTCTTCTGACACTTGCGGATGTCCCCGGTTACATGCCCGGAACCAATCAGGAGTGGAACGGCATTATTCGCCATGGTGCAAAGCTGCTTCATGCGTATGCAGAAGCCACGGTGCCTAAATTAACCGTCGTTACCCGCAAGGATTACGGTGGAGCCTACATCGGCATGTGCAGCAGGAGTTTGGGCGCGGACTTTGTAATGGCCTGGCCTACTGCGGAAATCGCCGTCATGGGTGCGGAAGGCGCCTGCAATATCGTTTACCGCAGTGAAATTAAGAATGCTGCCGACCCCAAAGCAAAAAGGGCGGAACTTATCGCCGCTTATGAAGACAAGTTCAACAATCCTTATTTTGCGGCATCGATGGGTATTGTCGATGAAATAATTTTACCGCATGATACCAGGAAAAAGGTAATAGCAATGCTCGATGCCCTGAAAGATAAAAAAGAAGTGCGTCTGGTGAAAAAGCACAATAACATTCCGCTCTAATTATTAAGGAACGTTTATAAAAAGCTTTTTTAAAATCGACATTAGTGGTTTCATGTTTATTCATTTTCATCGGCTGCCTGGCCGGGGCTGCAGAATCACAAACCGGCGGCCCCGCCATGGCAGCGAAGAAAAATGAACAGATTTCGTTCAACCACCCGTAAACTTATACAATCCAGCCGGCAGGAAACAGCCTTTTCATAAGGCTGAGGTTCAGAGAAGAATCCGACACCGGAACAAGGGGTTGCAACCATTTGTTCAACAACAGAGTTTCTTCGGCTAAAGCCAGAGAATAACATTGCGACACAGTCTCTTATTCCAATTCCAAATCAATGATGATACCGCGGCGGCTAGGAGGAGGCAATGAGGCGTATTGTACATACGTTGAGGAAGCCGACGCCCCCGGCCTGCGCCGGGGCAGGCTTTACCAACAAAGGTAGCGTTTGATTTGGAATTGGAATTAACGGATAAAAATGTTTATGCATAAAGGGGCTAAATAAACAGCCGCTGCAATTATGATCGTCCAGGAAAACCGGCTAATATGTTTTTCATATTCCGGAAGACGTTCAATCCAATCGCCCTCGCCGATGAATTGCTGTAATCTCTGAATCGGATTTATTGTCCGGGCTATTTTGGGAAGAGCCGCCGCTTTTGTCCTGACATTACATTCAGAAAAGGTGACTTCAGCTTGCATTTTTATTATCCTCTTATCATCAATATATTGGTTATAGCAGGCCGCCACTTCAGGTGTGGTATTTCCTGACGACCGCCGTAACCACACCACCTAAACGCATTTCGGCGACAGGTGTAATTCTCGGGTATTTGGGATTGGCCGCTTCCAGGTAGACCTCTTTACCCTTCTTGTGAAAATACTTCATTGTCCACGCACCGTCCACTTCGGCAATTACAATATCTCCCGTTTTCGGTTCCCGGCCGCGTTCGACAAGCACCAGATCCTCCGGCATTATCCCGGCGCCGATCATGGAATCTCCGTCAACTTTAAGCAGAAATGAATCGGCTTGTTTTGTGATCAGGTACTCGTCAAAGGAGATTATATCACGCAATTCTTCCTCCGCCGGGGAAGGAAAACCGGCTGAAACCCCGCCGGCAAGAGGAACCCCAACAAGCGGATTGACAAATGTCAGGTGTCCGGACTTATCCTTTTCCAGAATTCCTTCCTGTAAAAGTTTGTTCATCCAGAAATGGACAACACTCTTTGACCGGACGGCAAGCAAGGCAAGCATCTCCTCGTAGGTCGGCATGCGATGGCGGTCCCGGTTGAAATCGGCTATTTTTTGTGCTACTGATTTTACCGTACGTTTCGTTTCCATAGATTGTATTATAATAGAACACATGTTCTATTGTCAAGAGTATTTTTTACTTGTTATCTATCAATATGTGTGTGTTGTAATATTTTCAACAATGTAAACAAGCGCCGGATCAATTATTTGCATTGTAATTCTTGTTTATCTGTTTTGTCATTTTATGCTATATTATTAAAAACAGTAATTAATCGGAATGAAGGCGAAACAACATATGGGTAAAGTTTTGATTATCGACGACAATGAGTTTTATGCCGAAGCGTTGTCCGAAATGATCAAGGGTCTGGGACACGAAGTTACTTGCGCCGGCACGGCGGAAGACGGCCTTAAGGCGGCCCAGTCTGGCGACTTCGATGTTGTTTTTCTGGACATACACCTGCCCGATGGTAATGGTTTGATACTATTGCCGAAAATTCATGTAATGCCGTCTGCGCCGGAAGTAATCATCATAACAGGTTTTGGCAACCCCGATGCCGCCGAACTGGCAATAAAAAACGGCGCCTGGGATTTTATTGAAAAACCTCTGGACGAAAAGCTGATAGAGCTTCCTCTGATACGCGCCCTCCAATACAGAGAGGCAAAAAAGCAGAAAAGTACACCCTCCATACTGAAGCGGGATGGTATCGTCGGCAGCAGTCCGGTAATGGAAAAATGTCTGGAACTCATAGCCCGGGCAGCCGCCAACGATGTCAACGTGCTCATTACCGGTGAAACCGGAACAGGAAAAGAAGTCTTTGCCCAGACCATTCATAACAACAGTTCCCGGTCCGCCTTGCCCTTTGTAACAGTAGATTGCGCCTCTCTTCCTCCAACTCTCATCGAGAGTCTTCTTTTTGGCCATGAGAAAGGCGCCTTTACGGGAGCCGACAGAATTCAGGAGGGCTTAATTAAACAAGCCGACGGCGGAACACTCTTTCTCGACGAAGTAGGCGATCTACCTCTTTCCGCGCAGAAGGCTTTCCTCCGGGTTCTGCAAGAACACCGGTTCCGTCCGCTGGGCGCCAAAAAGGAAATAAAAAGTGAGTTTCGGGTAATTGCGGCAACCCACCGCAATCTCGATAAAATGCTTCAGGAAGGTAGGTTCCGGGAAGATCTCCTTTTTCGTCTGCGCACCCTGGCTATTGAATTGCCTCCGCTGAGGGAACGTATTGGAGACATCAAAGAACTCACCGCCTATTACGTGAATAAAATATGTTCACGACAGAACACGGAAGTAAAAGGATTCTCGCCCGAATTTATTGAAACTCTTTGCGCCTATGACTGGCCTGGAAATATTCGGGAACTAGTAAGTTCCATGGAAAGCGCCCTTGTAGCCGCACACAACGAAACAATACTCTATCCTAAACACCTTCCCATGCATATACGTGTCCGGTTAATTCGTGACACCGTCTCTAAAAAGGATGATATCGTCAAACCTTCCGTCAAAATGATAACTCTGAAAGAGCTGAGGGATTCAGTTTTCGCCAGGGAGGAGCGACAGTATCTTCAGGATCTGATGGCTCTAACATCGGGAAATATCAAAGAGGCCTGCAGGACATCCGGTTTGGGCCGGGCAAGACTTTATCAGCTGATCAAAAAGTATAATATTTCCATACCTGCTTAGTTAACATTATTATTTATAAAGCCACATCCTTCGGAAAAGCCCCATTGAAAAACTGTCTATAATAAACAGACTCGATCCATTTTATTTAGCCCCTGTCTAATATTGTTAGAAATGACATAATCAAGTTTTATTTCCGTTACAATCCAATTGGCTCATAATTGAATAATGCTGAAAAACAACATTTTCGGCACAGTTATTGTAATGCTTGAAAACAATATTTTGGAGAGACTATCTGAAGAGCAGCCATTGCTCAACAGAGCGGAAGATAAAAAACAGAAATATTAATTAATAGAAATATTAACATTAAAGGAGATAAAGCATGAAAAACAGAACACTAGCATTTAAGTTGATTGCCGGTGGAATCAT
>JBDKUX010000060.1:0-12335 GCA_039679455.1 Smithella sp.
GCATTCGCTACATTCGCTCCATGCCTTCAGTAATCAAAGAATTGCAGCAGAGTAATAATCTGCTGATTAAATATGTAAATCAGGACGGCACTTTAACGGAAGAAGAATTTGATATGGTAGTGCTGTCCGTAGGCCTTACGCCCCCCAAAGAAGCTAAAAAACTGGCTGCAAGCCTGGGGATCGAACTTGAAGAACATGGCTTCTGCAAAACCACACTGGAAAACCCGGTACAAACTTCACGCCCCGGTGTTTTTGTCTGCGGTGCTTTCGGCGGGCCGAAGGATATTCCGGAAACAGTTATGGAAGCAAGCGCCGCCGCCGCCTGTGCGGAGGGATTGCTTGCGACTAGACGCGGCACAATGATTACGCCTGTGGAAAATCCGGAAGAAAAAGATTTGCGTGGCACGTCTGTACGCACAGGTGTTTTTGTCTGTCATTGCGGTATCAATATCGGCGGTGTAGTCGATGTTCCGGCTGTCCGTGATTATGCTGCGACATTGCCCTCGGTTGTTTATACGGCAGACAACCTCTTTACCTGTTCTCAGGATACGGCGGTAAAAATGGCCGAAGTCATCAAAGAACAGAACCTGACGCGAGTAGTTGTTGCTTCCTGCTCGCCGCGGACACATGAAGGATTATTTCAGGAAAACTGCGAAAAAGCAGGTTTGAACAGATATTTATTCGAGATGGCCAATATCCGCGATCAGGATTCCTGGGTGCATATGAACGAGCCCGAAGCGGCTACTGAAAAGGCCAAAGACCTAGTTAGAATGGCTGTGGCCAAAGCTCAATATTTAAAACCGCTGAAACCAGGTCAGCTTTCCGTCAATCATGCGGCCTTGATTATTGGTGGTGGTATAGCCGGTATGACTGCGGCGCTGTCGCTTGCTGATCAGAATTTTGCATCATTTATAGTGGAAAAGGATGATCAACTGGGCGGCAATTACCGTCATTTATATAAAACGCTGGAAGGACTTGATACCCGTAAGCACCTGAAGTCCCTCTTGGATAAAGTGGCTAAAAATACTTTGATCACTGTCGCTACCGGCGCCAAGATCAAGAAAATCGACGGCTTTATCGGCAATTATAAAACTACGGTGGATGCGAAAGACGGCGAAAAGGTATTTGAACACGGTATCGTGATTGTTGCCACCGGTGCCTATGAAAATAAGCCGAAAGAATATCTCTACGGCCAGAGCCCGAAAGTTAAAACGCAAAGAGAATTAGAAACGTTGATTTATGAAAAACCCGCCGATCTGGCGGCGGTGAAAAATGTCGTCATGATTCAGTGCGTCGGTTCGCGCGATAAAGAACATCCTTATTGCAGCCGTTACTGTTGCAGTGAAGCAGTCAAAAACGCGCTGGAATTAAAAGCTGCCGATCCATCCCGCGATATCACGATTCTTTACCGGGATATCCGTACTTTTGCTTTCAAGGAGGATTATTACAAGCAGGCGCGCGAGGCTAATATCAAATTCATTTCTTACGAAGAAGACAGGAAACCGGAAGTAGTTGCTGACGGTGATAAAGTTGCAGTAAAAATACTGGATCCGATTCTCAATGAAGAAGTTGCATTACCTGCCGATGTGGTGGCCTTAAGTGTCGGTGTTGTGCCCAATCCGGAAAACGCAGCCATTGGCCAGATGTTGAAAGTGCCGACCAATCAGGATGGATTCTTTTTGGAAGCGCACGTCAAACTGCGCCCGGTAGATTTCCAGACTGACGGCGTGTTCATGTGCGGCATGGCGCATTCGCCGAAGTTCAGCGATGAATCGATCACTCAGGCCAATGCCGCAGTGTCCCGTGCCTGTACGGTTCTAACTCTTGATTTCATTGAGGCGGAAGGCAAGACAGCCTATGTCAATAAAGATAGATGTTCGGCTTGCGGGCTTTGCGAAATCAACTGCCCGTTCAGCGCAATCCGGGTTAATGCTGCTGAAGGTTATGCCGAAGTAAATGCCGTTTTGTGTAAGGGCTGCGGAGTTTGCACGGCATCCTGCCGCATGAATGCCGCCGACTTGAACGGATTTAACAATGAAGAAGTACTGGCGCAGATAGACAATTTAAACTAAGTAAACGGCTGATAAAGCGGTGCATTGCCGCTAAAAGGAGAATATATGGCTGAAAATATAGCAAACAAAGAATGGGCACCAAAAATCGTTGCCATTGTCTGCAACTGGTGTACTTACGCGGGAGCCGATCTGGCTGGCATAAGCAGAATTCAGTACCCGCCTAATGTCCGGATCATTCGTGTTCCCTGTACCGGCAGGATCAATCCTTTTTACGTCGTCAGAGCACTGCAGGGCGGAGCCGACGGTGTTCTGGTTTCCGGTTGACATCCGGGTGAATGCCACTATATATCAGGAAATTTAGTGGCGCGCCGCAAGTTTGCGGCGTTAAAGAGGTTCCTGAATTACATCGGTATGGAAGGCGACAGAACCATGTTTACCTGGATTTCCGCCTCCGAAGGCGAGAGATTCGCACAGGTCATCAAGGGCGTTACAGCAAAAGTAAAAGCACTGGGACCGGCCAATAAAATGATCAAGAAGATTGGTTAGTCTGATTGAAAGATAATAATAAATAGACGGGGAAATCATCACTGTGGAAAACATCGAAACAAAATTGCGAGAAGTTGCTAAAGGACTGCTTTCAGAAAAGAAGGTTGACGTCATTATCGGCTATGAAAAAGGAACACTGCCTTTAACGGCTACGCCTTGCTTTGTAGCGACTCCGGAAGAGGCAGACAAACTTGTTTTCAATGAGTTCTGCACGCAGAATTTAGCTAAATTTGTGCATGACCTGGTTACGCAACATAGGGAATCGCAAAAGCGTGTCAAACCGGAAGACCGCAAGAAGAAAGTTATTGGTGTTGTTGCTCGCGGCTGTGCAACCCGTTCACTTATCATCCACTTACAAGAGCGGCAATATGAAAGGGAAGATATTTATATCATCGGTGTGCCCTGTGAAGGATATGTGGACAGGAAGAAGCTGACGAAGGCCTTGGATGGAGCGGATATTCTGGAAGGATCGCTGGAAAGTGGGCAATTAAAAATTAAAACATCAGCAGGCGACAAGACGGTTGCTTTGAAAGATGTGGTCGCACCTAACTGTGTTGTGTGCCGTTTCAATAATCCGATTATTTCCGATGTAATGGTTGGCTCACCGGCTGCGGCGATGGATCCCTCTACGGAATACGATAAGGTTGTCGAATTTGAGAAAAAAGACATTGCAGAGCGTTGGGCTTATTTTGCGAAGGAAATGGAAAAATGTATTCGTTGCAATGCCTGCCGTCAGGCTTGCCCCTCTTGCTATTGCCCAACTTGCTTTGCTGAACAGAGTCAGCCGCAATGGGTCGGAATTGGTGAGGATGAAAGCGATACGCAGGTATTCCAATGCATGCGTCTGTATCATATGGTTGGCCGCTGTGTGGATTGCGGTTCCTGCATATCCGTGTGCCCGATGGGTGTTGACCTGCGCAATTATCTGAAAAAGATAGATAAAGATTGTTTTGAATTATTCGGTTCTCGAGCCGGCTCTTCCATGGAAGATATGCCGCCGCTGGGCAAATACAGTGAACAGGATAAAGAAGATTTTATCTTCAACCCATAATCAGTTTAGCGAAGAAAAGGTGAGTATGGAAAATTTCTTAGAGGAAGTTAATAAGAAGATTAACGGTGTGCCGATTCAGAGATGTTATCATTGCCGCAAGTGCACAGCCGGCTGCCCCATGGCTTCTTACATGGAATATAACCCCAACAAGGTTATTAAAATGATTCAAAACGGCAAGCTTAATGAAGTGTTAAATAGTTCAACTATTTGGCTTTGCCTTTCGTGTGAAACGTGCATCACCCGTTGCCCCAATCAGGTGGATATTGCTCGCATGATGGACGTACTTAGGCAGATGGCAATTGAATCGGGCGTTGGCGCGCGCGAGAAAAATATATTGACATTCCATGAAGCGTTCCTATCGGGTATGAAGTCTGGAGGACGGATAAACGAACCGATGATGATGGTGAAATACAAACTCAAGTCCGGAGATTACTTCGCTGATGCAGCACTTGGTTTGGATATGTTCAAAAAAGGCAAATTGGCGCTATTGTCTCCGCGAACCAAAGATATGAAATCGGTTAAGAATATTTTTGAAAAAACAAAAAGCAGGTAAATGATGATATTGTTCCGTACAACGCCAAACGGATTGATACGGGGAAGTAACAAGTATAGAAGGAGGCTACTCTCTTGAAAGTTTCATATTATCCGGGCTGCTCGCTGCACGCGACGGGAAAAGAATATGACCAGTCCATGAAGGCCATCAGTCGCGCCTTAGACATCGAACTGAAAGAAGTTGACGATTGGTCATGTTGTGGAGCGTCATCGGCGCACAGCACAAATTTTGATTTGTCCATTGCTTTATCGGCTCGCAATCTTATTGCTGCAGAAAAGGAAGCTATGGATGTCATGGTTCCCTGCGCAGCCTGTTTTAATCGTTTCAAAACGGCCGAGCATCACTTGAAATCTGACAAGGAACTGAAATCAAAAATTGAAGGTGTTGTGGGTGCTAAATATCAGGGTGGTATTGCGATCCGTAATCCCATTGATATTATTTACAGTGATATCGGTATTGACACGTTGGCCGCAAAGGTGGTTAAGCCATTAAATGGATTGAAGCCCGTTTCCTACTACGGATGTTTATTGCTGCGTCCACCGGAGGTTTGCGAATTTGAAAATTATGAAAACCCCTTTATGCTGGATAAAATAATGGGCGCCATTGGAGCCGATGTAAAAAAATGGTCTTACAAAACTGATTGTTGCGGAGGATCATTGGCAATAAGCAAAACAGCTATTGTCATTGAAATGTGCGACAAGCTAATGAGTGCGGCGAAGGAAGCAGGAGCAAATTGTGTTGTAACAGCCTGTCCGCTTTGCATGGCCAATCTGGATATGCGCCCCAGTACCGAATTGAAGCTGCCAATATTTTATTTTTCGGAATTGATTTCATTGGCCATGGGACTTCCAGGATCTCAGGAAACGTTCAAATCGCACATATTTGATCCTCAGCCGCTGCTGAGGCAATTGAGCTTGATTTAATAAAAATTTATATAATCAGAGAAAATACTTACATTAGGAATAAATATGGAAAAACGGTTGATCAAAATAGAAGCGCTGGCGGGCATTGCCAAGCAAATGGCAGAGGAATTCCTAGTCTGGGCTCCGGTGAAAAAAGAAGATAATGTGCTTTTTGTTCCGCTGGAAAAAGATGTTGAACCTTTCTTTGCTTATTTAAATTCCAAGAATGCACCGAAAAATGTTTTCTTCCCACATACGGAAACAATGATGAGATACACCCGTACCCCTAAAGGTATGGCTTTAACTGCTGAAGAAAATAAAGCTGATGCAGCAGTTCTCTTTGGTGTGCGTCCCTGCGACGCCCGGAGTTTTGCTCTGTTGGATATGCTTTTTGATCAAGAAAAATACAAGGATGAATTTTATATTAATAAAAGAAACAATACAACGGTAATTGCACTGGCCTGTGTAAAACCGCCTTATGCCACTTGCTTCTGCACCTCGGTGGATGGCGAGCCGGTTGACGATAAGGGTGCGGATATTCTACTGACGGATATTGGCGGGAACTATCTGGTGGAATTTATTACTACCAAAGGAGAAAAGCTGGCTAAATATTTTGGCGATGGCAAAGCAGATGCAGCGGCCGATGCCAAGAAAAAGGAAATTGCTCAAAAAGCAAAGCAGGCTATTTCATCCAGGATACCGGCTCACGAAGTAAAACCCATCTTAGACAATAATTTTGAACATCCTATCTGGGCGACAATTTATGGCAAATGCCTGGCTTGCGGCACCTGCACATACATGTGCCCGACCTGCCATTGTTTTGATATCAGCGATGAAGCGAAGGGAAACGACGGCATCCGTATCCGTTCATGGGATTCCTGTATGTTTCCGCTTTTTACGAAAGAGACATCCGGCCATAATCCGCGAACATCACAGAAGGAAAGATGGCGTCAGCGCGTTATGCATAAATTCAAGTATTATGTCGATAATTTCGGGGCAATAGCCTGTGTAGGTTGTGGTCGTTGCGTCATGTCCTGCCCAGTTAATCTGGACATTAGAAAAGTAATCGAAGATATTTCAAAAATATAAATAGGGAGTTAGTAATGCAGAACCCGTATGTACCTTATCCGGTAATCGTGGATAAAATTATTACTGAAGTCGATACCAAAGACATCAAGACTTTTCGCTTTAAGTTCGTAAATCCGGAAGACGAAGCAAAATATAGTTACATTCCCGGGCAATTCGGCGAACTTTCCATCTTCGGTAAAGGCGAATCGCCCATCGGAATAGCATCATCGCCCACACAAAAAGGATATGTAGAATTCACCGTGCAGAAAGCCGGAGTGGTTACATCAGCTCTCCATGAAATGGAAGAGGGTTCCTTGATGGGTATTCGTGGGCCGCTTGGTAATTCCTGGCCGCTGGAATATCTTGAAGGTAAAAACATTGTGATTGTCGGTGGCGGATTTGCTTTTACTACTCTACGGTCTTTAATTAATTACATGATTTACGGTGATAACCGCAAGCGTTTTGGCAACATTACGGTTATCTATGGCGCCAGAAATCCCGGTTTGTTGCTTTATAAAGACGAGCTTGCCGAATGGGAAAAAAGAGATGATCTGAACATGAATGTTACCGTGGATAAGGGCGATGCCACATGGAAGGGCAGGGAAGGTTTCGTGCCCACCGTCTGCAAGGAAGTCGCTCCCAGCAAGGAAAACTCCGTGGCTGTTATCTGCGGCCCGCCTATTATGATTCGATTTACATTGCCTGTCTTTTTTGATCTGGGCTTCTCGAAAGAAAACATCATTACTTCTTTGGAAATGCGCATGAAGTGCGGTATTGGCAAGTGCGGACGTTGCAACGTCGGCAGTAAGTATGTATGCAAGGACGGCCCTGTATTTTCTCTGGCGGAACTGGATAAGTTGACAAAAGAGTATTAAAAAGTTGCCGGATTCAAGTAATGATAAATATATGAAGGGAGCCTGTGTGCTCCCTTTTTTATTTGTAAAATTGTAAAGCAGCTCGCTGCTGATTTATTCGATGTGCAAGGAGAGAGGAGGAAGGATGCATGATTAAATTTGTTTTTTGTGCAAAACGGCATCCGGATATGACACGGAAGCAATTTCAGGATTATTGGTTGAATCATCATGGTCCTTTATTCAAGAAATTTGCAGATAAATATAAAGCTGTACGATATGTGCAGAGTCATACGATTGATTCGCCGTTAAACGATAACATTAAGAAATCAAGATGGTTATCGGAAGCATATGATGGAGTTGGTGAAATATGGTGGAGGTCGGAAGAAGAATTTCTTGCGGCCGTCAGCTCACCGGAAGGTCAGAAACTGCGTGCCATGTTTGTTGAAGACGAGTCAAAATTTATTGACTTAAGAGCATCATCGGCCTTCTTTACAATAGAGCATGTTCTCATCGAAGAAAAGATGTAGTAATAAAATACACATGAAGCTAGTTCCCTAATATAAAAAGTTACAAGGAGTCTTAATATGACACAACCTCAAGTATCAGTCCCGAACGATTTTATCCGTGATATCATTGACGAAGACCTCCGGACAAACAAACACGAAGGACGTGTTGCCACTCGTTTCCCTCCCGAACCGAACGGTTATATTCATATAGGGCACGCCAAATCGGTTTGCCTGAACTTCGGCATTGCCGCCCAGTATCAGGGAACCTGCAATCTAAGACTGGATGATACGGATCCGCTGGGGGAGTCCATGGAATATGTGGGATCGATTATCCGTGATGTCCGCTGGCTGGGATTTGACTGGGGTAACCGTCTGTTTTATGCCTCTGACTACTTTGAACGGATATATCAGTTTGCCGTTGAACTCATTAAAAAAGGAGACGCTTATGTTTGCAGTTTGAATGCTGATGAGGTGCGCGAAAGCCGCGGAACGTTTACGGAACCGGGCAAAGAAAGTCCTTACCGCAACCGCTCCGTCGAAGAAAATCTGGATTTGTTCGCAAGAATGCGGGCCGGAGAGTTCGAGGATGGTGCTCATACTCTTCGCGCCAAGATTGATATGGCGTCTCCCAATATAGTTATGCGGGATCCCGTCATTTACCGCATCAAGCGGGAACCGCACTACAGAACGGCGGGAGAATGGGTTATTTATCCGATGTACGATTTTGCCCACTGCCTTTCCGATGCTCTGGAAGGAATCACTTACTCCATTTGTACATTGGAATTCGAAAACAATCGTCCCCTGTATGACTGGATTGTCGGGCGGTTGATTACCGGCGATCGGCCGCAGCAGATCGAATTTGCCCGCCTTAATTTGAGTTATACGGTTTTAAGCAAACGCAGGCTGATTGAACTGGTACAGAAAAAATATGTGCAGGGCTGGGATGATCCGCGAATGCCGACATTGACGGGAATGCGGCGCCGGGGTTACACACCCGAGGCTATCCGGAAATTCTGCGCCGAAATTGGTGTGGCTAAGAATGACAACCTGATTGATGTATCTTTGCTGGAGCATTGCGTCCGCGACGATCTCAATGAGCGGGCGCCCCGGGCGATGTGTATTTTACGACCCCTGCGGGTGGTGATCGACAATTATCCGGAAGACCAGGTTGAGCAGTTTGAGAGCCAAAACCATCCGCAGCGTCCTGACATGGGTACCAGAAATATTCCTTTTTCCCGGGTGATCTACATTGAACGCGACGATTTCATGGAAAATCCGCCTAAAAAATATCATCGCCTTGGCCCGGGGCGGGAAGTACGCCTGAGAAATGCTTATGTAATAAAATATGAAAACGTGGTGCGGGATGAGCTGACCGGTGAAGTAGTGGAACTACACTGTAGCTATGATCCTCAAACACGCAACGCACCACCTGCGGACGGGCGCAAGGTGCAGGGTGTTATTCACTGGGTTTCGGCTGATCATTGTGTGCCTGTGGAAGTGCGTTTGTACGACCGGCTCTTTAGTATTTATGATCCCGGAAGCGAAGAAGACTTTACTAAGTATCTGAACCCGGATTCCCTCGAGATACTCAACAACTGCTATGCCGAATTGAGTTTGAAAAATGCAGAACCGGGAAACAGATATCAGTTCGAAAGGCTGGGATATTTTTGTGTTGATATAGAGACTGCGGCAGGCAAGCCTGCCTTCAATCGCATTGTGTCGCTACGTGATTCATGGGCTAAGGTTGCAAAGGGGTAATTTGGGCTGGGGTGACGTGGATTCGAACCACGATTAACGGAGTCAGCGTTCTAAAATGTAGAAAATACTAAAATTTAATACTTTATTATGTGCCTTATTTTTCCGTAGCTAATACAAAAACAGGGAAATATATGGTTTAATACACTTCCCTGTTTTCCATTTCCTTCTGTTTCCTTTATTGTCTCATTCCCAGAATGGGACAATAATTATAACTTGAAGTTATGTTTGATTGGATAATCTGCAGATGAAGTTCAAAGATACAAAGACTCTTGAGTATTTACGGAAGATTTTTGACTCATTTACGGAAACAGCATTATTAATTGTTTTTTCGACGGTCGCCTATATACTTATTTTATATTTTTTTAAATATTTGTGGTTTTTATTCATATCCGCACCTGTCGGTCAAGCATATGCCGAATACTTTTCTTATAGTTATCGAATATCAAATGATGTATTGAATACCAATTTTATTAATCTTGCAATCAAGCTCACTGTTTCTTCTTTTATAATTTGCCTTATAATTGGTTCCATTTGTCAGCTTTTTCTTATAATCAGATATTTTTATTCAAACCGTGGATTATTTGTTAAAATCGTTTTTTTTGGATTGCCTTTAGCATACATGGTTGCCGCCTTCATGAGATATGTGTATCACTTTGACGATATGGATACAGCCTTCATGATTGTTTTGTTCCCCACGTTATGTGTCTTTACAGAAGGCTTCACAATAGCAGAAAAGTATGTGCCGGAATTAGTTGATATAATATTTATTTTAAGCGGCCAGCAGAGAAAAACTGGTCGTAAACCGCAAGAGGAGGAAATCCGGTGCAGGGCAGACGAGTTAATACAGAAAGAAGATACGAAAAAAAGAGGTATTGACTGGCAAACAAAGTTACAAGATATATGGGACTTATATGCGGTATATATCATAATTATACTGATTATTTTCGTAGCCGACATCATTATGTTCACAATTTCAAAAACACCAAACTTCAATAAAAGGGAAGAATCAGCGCTGTTAGAGCCTCCTAAAGTTGAAGCACCAGTAACATCACCGAAGCCTAAAGTTTCACCTACTTCGCATATAAAATTTACATATAATTTTACATACAATGGTTATTCTTATGACGAAAGAGACAATATAGGGTTGGCCATTATAAATGGTAAGATATATCATGAGGGTGATGTACTACTAGGTAATCATGTCCTTAAACGGATAGATCCGTCATACATTATTATTCGCAATAAGGCTAATAAATCAGAATTCGTTGTTCCATTGTATAAGTGATTAATTTTACTTGGCTGGGGAACAAGGATTCGAACCTTGATTAACGGAGTCAGAGTCCGGCGTCCTACCATTGAACGATTCCCCAGTAGGAAATGATAAAAGTCTCGACCGTCCGATTGTTCATCGCTTCGGACGGTCGAGACTATAATGCGATTGATTTTTTATGTCAACAAATTTTTCTTCATTTTGATTTATTGTCTTATATCCCTCAGTTTTGTTTGTTACCTCCTGAAAACCATGACTTATTAGCCGGATGTCATTTGTGCGGGTTATATTGTTTGATACTAAAAAAGGATTATTTTCTTGACAAACAATAAAGTAACCATATAATCAGGTTACAGAGGAGGATGGTTTTATGGCGCAAAGGAAATCATGTGCAAAGTACAGTCATTTCAGATTTGATACAGGAAGCCTGGCCCTTAACTTTGTAGCTACTGTTCGTCATCGCGGTTCTGAACCCAATGATCTTTTATCCAAACCGGCTGCACTGTCGCAATGGTTTGAACTCTCGGGTATCAGCGGGACACCTGTCAGTCTCTCTGCGGAAGAAGAAGATCATGCCCGTTTTTTTCGCGAAGCCGTTTACAGAGCAATCCGGTCTTATATTAAAAATCAGAAGCCGACCGGGGACGACATCGCTCTCATCAACACGGCGGCAAGGCGCTCAATTGCCATACCCCAACTTGATGCTGATTCCCTTCGTCTTGGATGGGAAATGTCAGATCCGCTTGAGACCTGCCTTTCCGTCATTGCGCGGGATACAATAATGCTTATCGGCAATACGGATAAACACCGTTTGAAGATATGTGATTGCGACAGTTGTCAAATGCTATATGTCGATTTGTCTCCGTCTAATCGCCGACGGTGGTGCTCCATGTCCATTTGCGGCAATCGGCAAAAGGTTGCCCTGCATCGTCAGAGAAAGAGCTTGCTGCATAGCTGAATGTGTTGGGATATGAATTAATAATTGTAAGTAAAAGGAGGGATTATGAATAATAAACAAGATTTGACGGCGCCTTGCGGGTTGGACTGTTTTAATTGTGAACTTTATAGTGAAAATCTGACAAACGAGTTGGCGGAAGTGATCCAGAAAAAAATGGGAGTGCCAAAGGAAGAGGTAGCCTGCAAAGGTTGTCGACCGCAGGACGGTAAACATTTTCATCTGCCCAAGTCAGGATGCGCAACGCTGGATTGCGTTAAGGCCAAGGGTGTTGCACTGTGCTGCGATTGTAAGAATTTCCCCTGTGCTTTCCTGGCGCCGACTGCCGATCAGGCCAGCCGGTATCCGCATAATATGAAAGTGTACAATCTTTGCCGTATCAAGAAGGTGGGGGTGGAAAACTGGATTAAAGATGAAGCCGGTCAAATCAGGAAGAAATATTTTACCGGTAAATTTGTCGTCGGTAAAGGACAGGCTGATTGATTCCATGCAGTCGCATAATATTTTTTGCCTGTTGTCCAAATAGTAATCTTTTTATCGACTTCACCCAAATGTATCAGCTGTTGCCGAGGTTGTTCAAGTATGAATTTGCGATTTTAACGTTCATATGTTAATAAAGAACGTTTTGATTCTGACGGCCTGACTATATCAATAATTAGGAGATTTGTTTCATGTCACCTATAGCAACGCCATTTCTGGAAATGTCCCAGGCTATAATTGAAGCTGGCGGCGCAGCCCTGAAAAAATGTTACCAGTGCGGCACCTGCACGGGCACATGTCCCTGGACACCCATCACCCATTTCAATATTCGCATGCTGGTGAGGCTAAGTCAGCTTGGTCTGGAAGGCATGGATGAGAAT
>JBDKUX010000061.1:0-2863 GCA_039679455.1 Smithella sp.
GGCTCTTCTGACTTTTTAGTACAATAAAACAGGTATAAGTACCTGTAAAATTATTACAATTGTTCTTTGAAAATTGACACGTTTTCAGATCTCGGATAGAGAAGCCGGATGAAGACGAAAAAAACAATGCGCGACTTGTATAAATTTCCGGGATTTCGTGCCCGTGCCACACTGAAACCACATCCAGAAGACGAGGAAGGATACATTGTGACCCTTGATCGCCGTCAAAAAAAACCGTTTGTTCCGGCTGCGGCACGATTACATCAGGGTATCGTGACCGGCGGACTCATATTGTGCGAGACCTGGATGCGGGGGCAACCCGCATCTATCTTGAGTTTGAATATCGCCGGGTTGCCTGCCCCCATTGTAACGCCGTGAAGCGCGAGACTCTTTCCATGCTGGCCAAGTCGGCCCGGTTCACCCAACGATTCGAAGACCGCATAGGACAGCTCTGTCGCGAGATGAGCATTAAGCGGGTAGCAGAGCTTAACAACCTGGGTTGGGATCAGGTATGCCGCATGGAGAAGAGTTACATGCGTCGTCTGCTGGACCAGCATCCACCTTCCTTGCAACTTCGGACCATTGGCGTTGATGAAATATCGATCCATAAGGGCCACTCTTACGCCGTTGTTGTTGCCGATCTTGACCAGAAACGACCGATCTGGCTGGGTGGACAGGGCCGCACCGAGCAGGATATGCAACTGTTTTTTGACACCATGGGAACTGAACGCTGCAAGACCATCGAATTGGCGGTAATGGATATGTGGAAGCCATTTCGTAAGGCAACCCTTAAAAACGCGCCTAATGCCCAAATTGTCTATGACAAGTTTCACATCCTTAAGCATTTAGCAGATGCCCTTGATCAGGTAAGGCGTAACGAATACAAACGTGTCAATGAGAAAGAACGACGATTTATCAAGGGACAGCGTTATACGTTGCTGTCCCATAAAGCCAATTTAGATACTGAAGGCCGGCGTGCCTTACAAATACTGTTGAAAGCAAATAAACGCCTTCATAAAGCCTATCTGTTAAAAGAATCTTTCGGGCAGCTTTGGGATTATAAGAACCCAACCTGGGCGCGAAAGTTCTTTGAAAGTTGGAAAGAGCAATTGCGCTGGCAACGTCTTGAACCATTTGAAAAGTTTGCTGCTCTCATTGAGAAACACTGGGATGGGATTATCAGTTACTGCCATCCTGATCACAAGGTTTCCCTTGGATTCATGGAAGGCTTGAATAACAAGATCCGTGTTATCCAACGCAGAGCATATGGTATCAAAGATCAGGAATATCTCATGTTTAAAGTGATTACTTCATTTATCAAAGAACAGAAATATAGTTAATTTTATGCACAACAAACCCAGAAGAACCGAAATAATTAATGATTATAATCTTGTGTCATGATCGATGGTTTCCCTTTACTGACTTCAGGTAGCTATTCATGACACGCGATCGTTTTAACTTAAAACTTTGGGATGTTCCCTTCCCATTTGTTACTGTTTCTCGTCTGAGAACTTTTTGCATTTTTTTTTGATTTGTTAATTTTAAGTTCTCTACAGTAACGAGTCTTGTCGTCAGAAAATGCCTGGCATTTATATATGGAACCATTCGGCGTAATGGCTGTCCAAAAATACCACGAACTATTGCCCGAATAATGTTCAGTGCTCGCGTCTTCGATTATTATTGCATCAGGATCAAGATTATTACTTAAGAATCTTGCGGTCTCCCCTTGACAATACGATTTGACGCCATTTGTAGTCGCACATCCGGTAAGCATAACCACAATTAAAGCTGAAACGAGAAATATGATTTTTTTCATTGTCTTATTTCCTTTGATTCAATTCATGGATATTTAAATTTTTATCGGTGTAATTTGCCTATTTTTCAAGTAACGTTGATATCTTTATCATATCGGCCTTGAATTTCAACAGCAAACCGTGATCTCAAAAATTGAGGTGATGTTTATCGGGCACTAATGATGAATTCGCAAAAGGTCGCAAAATTAACATTTTTCAGACGACCTCGTAAAAAGGCCGCAGGCAAGGCGCGCGAATCCTGTGGAAGGAGGCGTACTTAGCGTACGCCGCAGTAAGCCTGCCCCGTGCTTGACACGGGGAAGGATGAAGCGCAATGCAGCATCCGGCCTTTTTATTCCATTTCTAAATCAATGATGATATCGCGGCGGCGAGGAGGAGGCAACGAGGCGTATTATACATACGTTGAGGAAGCCGACGACGACGCCAACAAAGATAGCGCTTGATTTAGAAATGGAATTACGGGGTCGTCATTAATAGTGTTAACGGCCAATTAGAGTTTTGCATCTTAGTACCGATTGATATTTTGTGGATAGCAGGAAGGAAGATTTACGGTTGATTTTTATGCCACAGGTCAATAATGCCTCAATCAAAAACACGCGTTTTCTTCACGTAAGCTGTTCAAGAATTGTTCATATTCGGAATCCGACAATTCTTCATCGGAACCGGGGATCGCCGGCAACATACTGGCCATGTCGCTTTCAATGCGCTCTTTCGGCACGCCGCTTACTTCATGCAGAATCTGGATAAAAGCATCTTTACGTTTCACTTTATTACCTCAAAGGAATTATTTCATGTAAAATAACAGCAAAATGGAATCAAATCAATGAAAAAGTCTATAAGCCTTTACCCATGTATTTACGAATTTCTTGCTTTGTTCGGGAAGCCCGGGTAACTGCTCCGGAGAAATAGTCACCATCCGTCCTCTTATTCCATTTCTAATTCAATAGTGATATAATAGTCGCAAATCCGAGAAGGCGGTGCGGCTATGGGTCGGAGGTCAGGCGGGCAAGATTTGTTAGCAAAAGCAAAGGCATCATTGTCAAAAGCGA